>JAEUOJ010000166.1 GCA_016789495.1 Accumulibacter sp.
CATGATTCGCTTGTAGCGGTTGCATCGGCGAGCTTGAAGAGATGCAGGATTTGCCTCCTCACCGTGACCATCCGCCAGTTCATCCGACCCTGTTTCGCGACGAGGACCTCCCTTTTTCTCTCCGGAATCGGATAGAGCACAGGTGTCGGCAGGGCCGCGGGCACAAAGAACAGGAGGCTCGGCTGTCGTTTGACATGTGGTTCATGTTCATGACAAGTGACCTCCCGGACCGCCGGACCGATCCAGCAGAGGTGGTCAAGGCTGCACACGGGAATGCACAACGCCGCTCGACAATGTCGCGCCAGCTTAAAAGAGCTGCGCCAGATTCGTTCCAGGGGCATCGCCACCTCCCGCCAGCGCGTCTTCGATCGGCTGGTAATCGAAGTTGTCGGCGTGGTGGCGCAGGATCTGACCCAGGAGCGGATCACATTCGGCGACCCGCCCGATCAGGGTGGTGATCCGCTCGCTGTCGAGCGCCAGCAGGGCGTCGGCCAGATCGCGCCGCAACTCCGCCGACAATGCCGCCACGGCCGCCCGATCGGGCGTACACGCGACCAGGGGAGAGGGGGCCGTGGCCCCGTCTTCCCCGCGCAGGAAACGAACGCCCAACAGACGTTCCAGGCAGCCGAAGATTTCTTCGGGCCGGAACGGCTTGTGCATGACGTCGTCCATCCCGGCCTCGAGCATTTCCTCGCGTTGATCGGCGAACACCGAGGCGGTCAGCGCGACGATCCTCACCGCCTTGCCCCCCTCCAGCGTGCGGATGCGCCGGGTGGCCTCCAGTCCGTCCATCACCGGCATGCGCTGGTCCATCCAGATGAAGTGCGGTCGCCATTCCTGGAAGCATTCGACCCCCTCAGCGCCATTTGCCGCCGTCCGGATCAGGAACCCGGCTCTTTCCAGAAGCCGGCTCAGCAGCAGGGCGCTCTCCGGCCGGTCCTCGACGACCAGAATCCGCCATTTCGGCTGACCTGGCGCCAGGCCTTGTACCTCGCCACCGACCTCCCGCGTCTGGGCCACCTCGGCGGCAGTGGCGATCTCGATCGGCAGGTCGATCCAGAAGCGGCTGCCTTGTCCAAGCCGACTGCTCACCCCGATCCGACCGCCCATCAGCTCGGCGAACTGGCGAGTGATCGTCAACCCCAGCCCGGTTCCCTTTTGGCTGGAGATCGGACCGGCCTGCACGAACGGCTGGAAAACCCGCAACTGATCCTCGGGGGTGATGCCCGGCCCGCTGTCCTCGACTTCGATCAGCAGCCGGCGTTCATGCAGGTCCGGCGGGGCGTCCAGGCGCAGGGTGACGGTTCCCCGCTCGGTAAACTTGACGGCGTTGCCCAGCAGGTTGACCAGCATCTGCCGCAACCGGACTTCGTCTCCCCGGATATACCGCGCCACCCGTGAGGAACGTACCAGATTCAGATCCAGACCTTTCTCATGGGCGCGCTGGCTCATCATGTCCATGAGGTCGTCCACCATCGCGCCCAGATCGAACGGGAGCTTCGCCAATCGGATGCGTCCGGCCTCGATCTTGGCCATGTCGAGAATGTCGTTGATCAGCCCCAGCAGGTGCTCGCCGCTGCGGTTGATGATGTCCAGATGCTCCCGCTCCCGCCCGGCCAGCTTGGCATCCCGCCGCATCAGCGCAGAAAACCCCAGGATTGCGTTCAGCGGCGTGCGCAGCTCGTGACTCATGTTGGCCAGAAACGTGCTCTTAGCCCGGTTGGCGGCTTCAGCTTCTTCCTTGGCGGTCATCAGTTCCACCGTTCGGGCCGTGACCAGTTCCTCCAGGTGCACCCGGTAGGTGCGCAGCTCGGCTTCCGTCCGCTTGCTCGCGGTGATGTCCTGATTCAAGCCGGTCATGCGCAGTGCGTTGCCCGCCGCGTCCCTGACCACCAAGGCGTTCGCCTTGATCCACTTGATCGCTCCATCCGGGCGCAACACCCGGAATTCGGTATTGAAATCCCGATCACCCCGCAGCGCGGCCTCGCATTCGCCGAGAGCCCGTTCCAGGTCATCGGGGTGCAGGCTATTTTTCCAGGTGCTGACGTCCTTCGAGAACGTGTCCTGCGTGATACCGTACAGATCGAGCATGCGATCATCCCAGACCATCGTATTCGCTCGGACATCCCAATCCCATACGGCCAGACGGCCCGATTCGGTAGCGAGCTTGAGGCGTTCCTCGCTCTGGCGCAACTCCGTTTCCAAGCGTGCCCGCTCCGCGAGTTCGGCCCGCAACTGCTCGTTGGCCTGAGAAAGCTCGGCGGTGCGTTCTTTGATGACTTGCTCTTGCTGCTCGTAGAGCAGCCCATTGCGCAGCACCAGCGCCAATACGCTGGACAGCGTGTTAATCAGCTTGATGGTGGATGCCAGCTTGGTGTCCTCGGGGAAGCCCAGCAGGAGCATCACGCCCACGCGATGGACGCCGACGGTCAAGGGGATCGCCATCGACAGGCCGAATCCTTCGCTCCGTAAAACCCCCCCCACTTCCGAAGAGTCGTCCGGGAACCAAGTGCGAATGGCCGCCAGATCGCGGGTGAGCTCGCACAGGCGATGAAAGCCCGCCGACTCGGCCCATCGCCGCCGGCGCTCCGGGTTGACACTGACCACCCGATAGCCGCTCTCCGAGCGCGCGTCATGATATTGCACGAAGAACACGCAGCGGACGCCTGTCAGCGCGCGAATCTCTTCCGCCAGATACGCCCCCAGGTTGCCTGGGTGATCGGCACGCCCGAGCACGTTGCTCAGGATGTCCATGGTCATGACGGGCAGCGCCGGATCGCGCAGGCTGGTGTCCATTATTCCTGCGCTTCCAAAGCCTTGGCATCAAGCCGATGCAGCGCGTCCTCGATGTTGGTCCGCAACACATCGAGGGACACGGGTAGCACTTCCCAAGGCAATCCGCAATGGCTGGCGACCGACTGGAGTCCCTGCTCGGGGATTGGCACTACCCCGGTGTCGAGATACAGCAATCTGCTGTGCGAGTCCTGCATGAGGCTGGTGGCGTTGACGCGATTCAGGCCCAGGTCGTGCCTGAAGTATTTGTCGCCCTGCGCTGCCCATTCGGGCAGCAGGAAAAACGCGCCGTCGCGCAACAGCCGGCGGAACTCGTCTCGCCCCAGAACCATCTCGGCGCAATTGCCACCCCGGGTGCGCGCGACGCCCGGTTGCGATTCCAACGCCGCCATGCCTGGATAACATTCCCCGTAAACCAGGACCACCCGGCGCCCTTGCAGCAGTTCATTCTCGACGGCGGTTTCGAGCCGGTATCCGAGCTTGGTCGGGTTCATGTGCAGCATCGAGCTTTGAAACGGGACCGTCAGATGCGGCCAAAAGGTTTTCCACAAATGGGTGACTTCGGCCCGAAACACGGAGCAGGTGATCAGGGCGACCGGGTTTGGCGTCGGGGGGGTCATGCGGGACTGCTCCCGAACGACTCGACCGCGTGGCGCACGGCGTGGATGTTCTCCGGTGGCGTGTCGAACAGCACGTCTGCCCCGGAGTTGCACAGAATGAAGCGGCGGTCGTCGCGCCGATCTTCCAGCATGGCGCGGCAGATCGCCTCGATCTCCGTCGTGGCACCCTTCCGCAACAATTGGGTCTCGGGACCACTCAACAGGAGCGGTCCGGGTCCAATCACCTCGCGCGCCCGGCTCAGGCTGTCGGCTTGCGCCAGGCTGAAGGCGCTTACCGCCGGCAGGCCGGCCAACAGGTCGAGGTACGACAGCAGCGGGTGATCGAGGTGGTGCAGCGCCACCGGTCCGCGCACCTGCGCCAGGGCGTGTGCCAGAATCGGGCGCGAGAACTGCTCCACGATCTCGCGCGGCATGATGCCCGGCGAGGCGAACGCGCATGGCAATAGCAGATAGTCCGCGCCGTCCTCGAAAAGGCGGTTGGCCGTTTTGACAAAAAAGGGAATCAGGTCGCGAGCGATGCGTTCCGCTGTCGGCCGGTCGAACAGTACCGTTTCCATCCAGGGGCCCATGCCCATGACCATCATCGGAATATCGAATGGCGCCAGGAACAGGGCGGCGACAGGAACCTGGCCCCGATGTTCGGCCACTAGCCGTCGCAATGCCTCGCGTACGTACAGCAGATGTGGCTGCCGGTCGGGGTCGGGAACGTGCAGTCGGTGCCATTCCTGGACCGATTCGATGGCTGGAGCCGCGATGATCGGCGCGTTGCCAGTCAGAAAGCGCAATTTGGCGCCAAACGCCGCGCCGATCAGCGCCGTGCACACCGGGGCGAACAGCACATCGGGGAGGAAGGTTTCGCGGACGGCGGCTTGTCCTTGGGTGTAGGCCGCCGGATCGCTGTAGTGCTGGTCCAGTGGGCAACCGGTCAAGCGTGCGCCATAGAGGCTCAAGACCAGGGTGAAGGGGCGCCGGTCTGTCGGCTGGCCTGCCAGCAGGTTGCTGAACCTTTGCATGCTGTTCAAAGTGTTGCCTCCGCTTGGATCGATTGGTCCCAAAGCCGGTCGAACAGGCTTGGGGCGGCGAACATGTTGGCGGCCGTGCCGTCACCGCCCACTTCTTCGAGCAAGCCCGGCATGACCAGAAACACGGCGCCCCCCACCGCCAGTTGAATGCGGCCGGACAGGCCGCGAGCGTCGATTTCCCGGCGCACGTCCCGGATGCCTTGCGCCGTGGTCATCGTCATGGCCGAGACGCCGATGATCCGGGCGCCGGTTTCCAGCGCCTTGTCCACGAATTCGCTCGCCGGCACGTCGTTGCCGAGATCGTGGATGACCCAGCCCTTGGAACGCAGCATGGTCGCCACCATCCGTCGGCCCAGGGCATGAAAGTCGCTCTCGGCGTTGCCAAGCACCACGGGGCCTTTCGTAGGCTCGGTCGCGGCGTTGCCGCCGGGCTGATTCATGGCCTTGGTCAGCATATCCTCGGCGACCTTCGAGGCCACATAGGCTTGGGCCAAGGTGTGCTTTTCACCGGTGATCGACTCGCCAATGGCGGTCAACGCGGGTTCCAGAAGCATCTTGAACACCTCCTCGTGGCCGTGACGATTCGCCCAGGCATCCAGCAACTCGTTCGCTCCGGCTCTGTCGGCCTGCTTGATCAGGGTGATCAAGGATTGCCGAACATCCGTCAGCGCCGGTTCTGTTTGATTGGGGGTTGTTGCTATCGGCATGACATTGCTCTCAAGTGAGGTTGGGCGAGTGCGCCCGAGGGATATCGCCCTGCCCCTCCTCCAGGGCTTTCTCGATCAACAGGTAATCGAAGTTGTCGGCGTGGCGGCGCAGGATCTGGCCCAATGCCGGATCGCGCTCGGCGACTTGCCTGATCAGGGCGTCGACCCGCTTGGTGTCCAGTACCACCAGGGCGTTGCCCAACTCGCGCCGCCACTCCTCGGGCAGTGTCGCCAGGGCCATGCGATCCAAGGTCTGTTCCGCCGCGGAGGTGGGGGGGATCGCGCGCTCGCGGCGAAGGTAGCGCAGGCGCAGATGCCGGCCCAGGCAATCGAAGATCTCCTTGGGTCGAAACGGTTTGTACAGGATGTCGTCCATGCCCGCCGCCAGCATCTTCTCCCGCTGCTCGGGGAATACCGAGGCAGTCAGACCGATGATCTTGACTTTCTCTTTTCCTTCGATGGCGCGGATGCGCCGGGTTGCCTCCAGCCCATCCATCTCCGGCATTCGCCAATCCATCCAGATGAGGTGCGGCCGCCAGTGCGCGAAGGCTTCGACGCCTTCGGTGCCGTTGGTCGCCGCTTGCACCCGGAAACCGACCTCCGTCAGTAGTCGGCTCAGCAGCAGGGCGTTCTCGGGCTGGTCCTCGACGATCAGCACCCGAACTTCCTCCTGGCCCGGTGCCAGCTCCAGAACCTCGCCGGCTTCTTCCTCGGTGTTGGGAACCTCGGCTTCATCCGCCAGCTCCACCGGCAGCTCGACCCGGAAACAACTACCCTGTCCGGGCTGGTCGATCACGCCGATCCAGCCGCCCATCAGTTCGATAAACTGCCGGGTGATGGCCAAGCCCAAGCCAGTGCCTTTCTGACCGGTGAACCTGTCGGCCTGCACGAATGGCTCGAAAATCCGCACCCGGTCCGCCGCCGCGATGCCGGGGCCGCTGTCTGCCACCTCGACCAGCAGCCGGAGCGGGCTGGCATCCGGCCTGACGCCCAGGCGCAGGGTCACGCAGCCGCGCTGCGTGAACTTGACAGCGTTGCCCAGCAGGTTGACCAGCACCTGCCGCAGCTTGGCCTCGTCGCCGCGCACGAAACGTGGTACTTCGGGAGCCCTGTCGACCAGCAATTTCAAGCCCTTTTCCATCGCCCGTGCCCGCATCAGGTCTACGGTGTCACGGATCAGGGCGTCGAGATCGAACGGGGCGATCTCGACCTGAATCCGCCCCGCTTCGATCTTGGCCATGTCGAGAATGCCGTTGATCAGGGCCAGCAGGTATTCGCCGCTGCGGTTGATGATGTCCAGATTCTCTCGCTGCTGGTCGGTTGTGGTCGCGTCCCGCCGTAACAGCGCCGCGAAGCCCAGAATCGCGTTCAGCGGGGTGCGCAGTTCGTGGCTCATGTTGGCCAGGAACATGCTCTTGGCCCGGTTGGCCGTTTCGGCCGCCTCCTTGGCTTGCGCTAGTTCCACCGTGCGCCGCTCGACCAGATCCTCCAGATGGTCCCGGTAGGCCAGCAATTCGGCTTCCGCTCGCTTGCGGTCGGTGATGTCGTTGAATATGGCCAGGGTTTTATCCCCGATCAGGGCGCTGATCACGTCCGCTATCCGCACCGAGCCATCCCGGCAGGTGATATGGGCTTCGTTGACCACGAAATCCGATCCGTCCCGCTTGGCGCTCTCCATGCCTGCAATCCAGAGATCCAGCACCTCCTGCCGATAGGCCGGATCGGGATAGGCGCGCTGGAACCATTCATTGACGTGTGGCAGATCCTCGTGCCGATAGCCGAAACGCTCGATAAACCGGAGGTTGAGATATTCGATGTTGCCCTGTTCGTCAGCGACGCCGATTGCCACTGGCGAGGCTTCGATCATGCGACGGAACTTCGCCTCATTGTCGCGAAGCGCGTCCTCCACCCGCTTACGCTCGGTGATGTCCCGGCCGACGCCGACGATGGCCACGACCTGGCCCCGCTCGTCCAGCACCGACTGATCAGCCCAGCCGAACCAGCGCCAACCCGCCTGGGTCAGGGCGCGCTGCTCGTGGTATTCCCGGTAGGGCGGCCGGAACAGATCCTCCATCGCTTTGGCGGTTGACTCCCGGTCGTCCTCGTGCACCAGCGGCATGAACGTCCGACCCAGCAGTTCCGCCTCGGTTTTACCGAAGACCTGACAGTAAGACGGACTGACGAACAGAAAGCGATTTTCCGGATCGACCTTGACGATCAGGTCGGTCTGGTGATCGACCAGCAGCCGGTACTTTTCCTCGTTGGCTCGCTGCGTCGCCTCTGCTTGAGTCCGCTCGGCAATTTCGATCTTGAGCTCGGCGTTGGCGCGGATCAGATCGGCGGTGCGCTCGGCAACGCGCTCTTCGAGCCGCTGGTTGAGTTCCAGCAGAGCGGCTTCGGCGCGCTGGCGTTCGGCGATCTCGGCCTGCAGCGCCCGGTTCTGGGCTTCGATGCGCGCCTTGAGGCGATACAGACGCAGTTGAGATTCGATCCGGGCAAACACTTCTCCGGCCTGGTAGGGCTTGGTGATGAAATCGACGCCGCCCACGGCGAACGCCTGAATCTTGTTGATGGTCTCGTCGGCGGCGCTGAGGAAAATCACCGGGGCGTCGGCCGTGCGCTCGTCGGCTTTAAGACGGCGGCAGACCTCGTAGCCGTCCATGCCCGGCATTTGCACGTCGAGCAGTACGAGATCGGGCGGTTCGAGGGCGGCGACAGCCAGGGCGGAGGGGCCGTCGAACACAGGACGGACCTGAAACCCCTGATCCGACAACAGCCGGGCCAGCAGCCGCAGACCGTCTCTGCTGTCGTCAACCACCAGAATGCTGGCCGGCTGTTCCGCCCGCGCTTCAGACATGTCAATCTCTCCAGGGCGTTTCGGTCCGCTCAGGCCGTCTTTTCCGACCGATTGGCGGTACAGGTTCGATGAAAACCATCATTCGTCTCGTTCCGTCCGTTCGTAATCTTCGCTGTCTTGCTCCTGATGACGCGCTCCTCGCGTCAGTTCGGCGATCTGGGCGTATTCGAAGTCGTTGGCCAGGGCCTGCAGCCTGGTCGCGGCGGCCTGACTGTGGCCGGCGATTTCCCCGATCAGTCGTTCGACCTGGTTCATTTCGGTGCGGATCGCCG
>JAEUOJ010000146.1 GCA_016789495.1 Accumulibacter sp.
TCGAAGGCAGAACGATGACCAGGGTGGCGAACATTCCCGGCGCTTTCTCGGTATCGCGGTGGCTGACAAAGAAACTGCCGGCGTCATAGACCAGCATCTTGTACAGCTCGGCGGTAACCGGTTCAAGGACGCCAAGGCCGACGGCACTGCGCGCGACAATCTGGCCGAGGTCGTTCTCCCAGTGCCGGCCGCCGAGGAGGATACGATCGGCGGCGATCTGCCAGGTTTTGCGGACGGCGGTATCGATCAGCGTGTCGGCACCGCGCCCATACGGCGCCTGCTCGGCAACCGCGATCAACTGTTCGGCTTGTGCCGGCAGCAGAGGCAGCGAAATCTGCCCAACATCGGCAACCTCGAGTCTGGGCAGGAAAAAGTCGTGCGTGCCGTAAGCATAGAAATCGCCAGGACGGTTGACGGTTCGTAGAATGTCGGCAAGATGCGGCGTAATGGCGGGCATGGCCAGTGACCTCGGCGTGGGGGAAATTGTGAAGAGCGCGTGCCCGCCAGTTTACCGCCTGCCACCGCCTATGTATCTGGTGCGGCGGCCGATGCGGTCCACACCCACGGGCTGACACCGCGCCGTCGTGTTCGGGAAGAAGCGAGGCCGGAAGGCTGGCCAGCGTGCCCCCACCCGCGCCACGCACTAGACCCGGTCAGGCGGCTCTGCCCGTTGCCCCGTCGCCGTGTGACCGATCGATGAGCGGATTTTCGAGCCATGCGCGTCGCCGCATGCCTGTCGGCGAATGCCATGAAACCTGCCGTCCCGCCAGTGCCGGGTCTGGACGCTCGGCGCAGAAAACCAACCCGCCGACCCCGCAGCGACCGCCAGCGGTTTTTTCGCCTGCCCACCGACAAGCTGCTGACGGGGCACATCGCACCGGCGGCAAAATTCGGCTACCATCTCGCGGTGAAGCCGGGAGGCGACGCCCGGTCGCCAAGCCCTGCCACCATTTTTCACTCAACGACTTTTCGGACCTTTATCGATCATGGCCATCACCCCTTCCCGTTCCGCATCCTCTCCCGCCCCGCGTAAAACCGGCTGGCTGTGGCTGCTGTTATTGGTTCTGCTCGTTCTTCCGGCACTATGGATCTGGGCGATGATGTCGTGGAGCTATTCGTCAGGCGAGCGCGCCGGCTGGGTGCAGAAGTTTTCCAAGAAAGGCTGGATCTGCAAAACCTGGGAGGGCGAGCTGGCGCTGGTGACCATGCCGGGGACGGCGCAGGAGAAATTCCTGTTCACCGTCTGGGACGACGGCGTCGCCAAACAAATCAACGAGGCGATGGGCAAACGCGTATCCTTGCATTACGACGAAAAGGTCGGCCTGCCTGGCAGTTGCTTCGGTGAAACCCGTTACTGGGTGCGCGGCGCCAAGGTGGTCGACGAAATCCCGCTGGCGCCGGGAATCGTCGTTCCAACACCGTCTTCCGCAGCACCGAACGCACCACAGCCTCCAACCGCAGCGACCGTTCCGGCAGCCGCTCCGGCCCCCGCTCCGACCACGGCAAATGTCCCGATCGGCACCCCGGCGCCGGCGACAGCCACGGCACCGGCCGAGAAAGCGGCAAAATAAAGGGGTGGATATCTTTCTCTCTGGTTTCCATGATTCCACCTTGGGAATCCCGGACCAACCTTCAGTTATTGGAAGCTACAGCTTCCCGATTTGTTCCAAGCTTCTCCGGTTGGATTAAAGGAAGCGATGGCGTTGCCAAGTTGGACCTTGGCAACGAGAAAAACCGAGAAAGCCCTCCTGACCGCTGAAGTTAGGATTCGCCGATTCTCAGCCACCCGCCCTACTCGCCACCGGGGTTGGCCAGGCTTTTCGACCGATCCCTCGCGCTAGTTCAGGAGGCGCCTTGTTCATCCGGCACCGACGACTTGCCCGGCGCGCTCGGCGCCACTTGCTTCAAGAATTTGTCGATTTCATCGAACGCCTGGCGGGCCTCGGCGAGGTCGGGGTAGAAAATCTGCCAGACATGCACCACGCGCGACCAAAGCTGCAGGCGGACCGGCGATCCGGCGGCACGGGCTTTGTTGGTGTAGCGAATGCAGTCGTCACGCAGCATTTCGGCGTCGCTGGCCTGGATCAGGATCGGTGGCAGATTGGCCAAGTCGCCGAACAATGGCGAAATCAGCGGCCGGGCCGGCGGCGTCCGGCTTTGCAGCCAACCGATCCATAACAGCGTCGAGCGCGGCAGCCATAGCAGTGGGGCAAGCACCGGCCCGAGCAGTGGGTCGGTCAATCGATTCGATTTGATGCTCGGGCTGCCCAGCGTCATGTCGGTGACCGGCGACAAGGCCACGGCGGCGTCCGGACGCCGCGCCCCTTCATCACGCAAGGCCGCCAGCAAGGACAGGGTCAGGTTGCCGCCGGCCGAGTCGCCGGCAACGAACAAGACCTTGGCCGGCGCGGGTCCTTGTGGACCGTTGGCGACCAGCCAGTCGTAAGCGCTTCGGCAATCGTCGATACCGGCACGGCGAGGATGTTCCGGTCGCAGGCGGTAATCGATGGACAAGATCGCTCCGCCGGTGATTTCGGCCAGTCTGGCGGTGATCACCCGGTGGCTGCGCGAACTGCCCATGGCAAAGGCGCCGCCATGAATGTAGAGCAGCCGCCGGTCCGGATCGGCCGACGGCGCCAGCACCCATTCGCCCGGTACCCCATTGGCGGTGACCGGAATGAAACTGACGGCGTAGCGTCGGTCGCCGAACAGATCGTCCATGCCGCGGCGGAGCATGGCCAGCCGCTGCCGCGAAGGAGCACCCATCGCCGGTTCGATCAAGCTGGCCAGTTTTGCCACCGCCGCGCGGTGCCCCTGGTCATCGGTACTGACAAAGCGCTCGATCGTTGCCTCACCCGCCTGATCCCAGACCCGGACATCTGGTCCGCGCAGATAAAAAAAAGCGATGCCGAACCACAGCGCCATCGCGATCAGCCATACCACCAGAACGGTTTCAATCATTTTTAGGACATCCTCGCAAAGCTGTACAGACAGCACGTTGTATCTGGAGACCTCCCGCGCCCTGCTGAGGCATGCTCAGCCACCCCAGCGGCGCGCGCTCACCCACAACCGTGACCACTCAACGGTGCAACAGTCGGTCAATCACCGCTTCGGCGATCCGGATGCCGTCCACTGCCGCCGAGAGGATCCCTCCCGCATAACCGGCGCCCTCGCCGGCCGGAAACAACCCTCGGACATTGACACTCTGACCATCGGCGCCACGGGTGATCCGCACCGGTGACGAGGTGCGGGTCTCGACCCCGGTCAGCACCGCGTCATCGCTCGCAAACCCCTTGATCTGCCTGTCGAACGCCGGCAGCGCTTCGCGGATGGCGGCAATGACGTAGTCGGGCAAGGCGCGGGTCAGGTTGGTCGGCCGGACACCGGGCAGATAAGACGGCAGCACCGAACCCCAGGCCGAGCTCGGCCGCTCGGCAAGAAAATCGCCGACACGCTGCCCGGGTGCTTCGTAGGTCCCGCCGCCCAACTCGAAAGCGGTCGTCTCGAGTTGGCGTTGCAGGGCGATGCCGGCCAACGGCCCGCCGGGGTAGTCCGCCGGCGAGATGCCGACGACGATGCCGGCGTTGGCGTTACGCTCGTTGCGCGAATACTGGCTCATGCCGTTGGTCACCACCCGTCCGGCTTCGGAAGTGGCGGCAACAACGCTGCCACCTGGACACATGCAAAAGCTATACACCGCCCGGCCATTGCGACAGTGATGCACCAGCTTGTAATCGGCGGCACCGAGCCGCGGATGGCCGGCATGCGGTCCAAAGCGCGCTTGGTCGATCAGCGACTGCGGATGTTCGATCCGGAAACCAATCGAAAACGGTTTGGCCTCCATGAACACACCGGCGGCGAGCAATTGCTCAAAGGTGTCGCGGGCGCTGTGACCGAGCGCCAGGATGACGTTCTCCGCCGGCAATTCCTCACCAGAGGCGAGTCGCACGCCCCGCAGTTCTCCCGCTTCGATCAGCAAACCGGTCAGTCGCTGTTGAAAGAGGACTTCGCCGCCAAGTTGCTGGATTTGGCCGCGCAACCGTTCGACCATGCCGACCAGACGAAAGGTACCGATATGCGGCTTGCTGACATAGAGGATTTCCGGTGGCGCGCCGGCGTTGACCAATTCCTCCAGTACCTTGCGGCCATAATGCTTTGGGTCGCGGATCTGACTGTACAGCTTGCCGTCAGAAAAGGTGCCGGCCCCGCCCTCGCCAAACTGGACGTTCGATTCCGGATCGAGCACTTTTTTGCGCCATAGACCCCAGGTGTCCCGGGTCCGTTCGCGCACCGTCTTGCCACGTTCGAAGACGATGGGACGAAAACCGGCCTGCGCCAGCGTCAATGCCGCGAAGATGCCCGCCGGGCCGAAGCCGACGACGACAGGCCGTTGAGTGAAGTTGGCCGGAGCCCGGCCGACGCTGCGATAGCGCATCTCGGGTGTCGGCTGCAGGCGATAGTCATCGGCGAACCGGGCCAGCAGACCCTGCTCGTCGGCCAGCGCGACATCAACGCTGTAAATGTAGCTCGGCATCCCGTGATGACGGAAATCGACGCTGCGCTTATGAACCGACAGGTGATCGAAGACCGTGCTGTCCAGGCCGAGGCGCGCGGCCACCGCCGCGCTCAAGGCTTCGGGAGGATGATCGAGCGGCAATCGAATTTCACTAACACGCAGCATGGCGGCTTTCGGGGTTCACACCGTCGGAACGGTCGGGGTCAATCGGACAGGGCATCTTGCGCCGACCACTCAATCTTGCTGGCCGTAACCGGCAAATTTCTCTAGCACCCGCGACATTTCGGCGACATCCAGCAGCACCGGCTGACCGAGCTGACAGGCGCGCCAATACTGCTCGCAAAGCGCTTCGAATTCGCTGCCCAAGGCCAACGCTCGCGGCAAATCGTCGCCAAAAACCACCATCCCATGGTTGGCGAGCAGACAGGCGCGGCGGTCGGCAATCGCCGCCAACAACGCGTCCGAAAGCTCCTGGCTACCAAAAGTGGCGTAAGCGGCGCAGCGAACGTTGTCGCCGCCAAAGCGGGCGATCATGTAATGAAACGGCGGAATCTCGCGACGCAGGCACGCCAGACTGGTGGCAAAAGGCGAATGTGCGTGCAGAATCGCGCCGGCATCGGGCCGGGCGCGATAGAGGTCGCGATGGAAGCGCCACTCCGACGACGGCAATCGGCGACCCAGCGTCCGGCCATCGAAAGTCATCTCCACCAGATCGTCCGGCTCGAGTCGTTCATAGGCCATACCCGAGGGAGTGATCAGAAAGCCCTCGGCGCCAGTCGGTTCGCAACGCACGCTGAGGTTGCCCGCCGTGCCGCAATTCAGGCCAGCGGCCTGCATCTGCCGAGCGGTCGCGATCAAACGGCGGCGCAGATCGTCAGCGGCGGTCACGGCTCCGCCTCCGGGTAAAGCCCACGCAAGCCGATGGGGCTCGCTTCACAAACACCGCGCTCGGTGATGATCGCGCTGACCAGCGCCGCCGGGGTGATGTCGAACGCCGGATTGACGACGGCGGCCGTCAGCGGCAATTGGCGTAGGCTGGCCAGTCGTCCGTCGTCGCCCAGACCGTGCAACAGACGCAACTCGTCGCCGGAACGTTCCTCGATCGGAATCGTTTCACCGGCGGCGCAGCAGAAATCAATCGTCGGCCGCGGCGCGGCGACATAGAAAGGCACTCCGGCGGCACGAGCGGCCAGCGCTTTCAAGTATGTGCCGATTTTGTTGGCCACGTCACCGTTGGCGGCAATCCGGTCGGCACCGACGATCACGGCGTCGCAGGCGCCGCGCGCCAGCAGCCAACCGGCGGCGTTGTCGGCGATCAGCGTGTTCGGCACGCCATGCTCAGACAACTCCCAGGCGGTCAGCAGGCCCTGGTTGCGTGGCCTCGTTTCGGAAACCCAGGCGTTTACCGCCAGGCCAGCGTCGAAGGCGGCATAGATTGGCGCCAGCGCCGTACCGTGATCAACCGTCGCCAGCCAGCCGGCATTGCAGTGGGTCATGATGCGCAGAGGCTCGCCTGGTCGGCTCAAGAATGGGCGAGACTCAGCCAGTCGGCGCAACAGCTCGACTCCGTGCCGGCCGATCGCGCGGCATTGCTCGACATCCTCCTCGGCCAGCCGTGCCGCCTCAAGCCACGCAGCGGCGGCGCGCTGGTCCGCGGGCAACGGCCGCAAGACGGTATCCAGACGCCTCAGCGCCCAGTGCAGGTTGACCGCTGTCGGTCGGGTGTCGGCCAGCAACGCCATGCAGGACGTCAAGCTGGCGTCGTCGGCGCTGTGGCGCATCGCCAACGCCACGCCGTAGGCTGCGCTGACGCCGATCAACGGCGCGCCCCGCACCTGCATCTGGCGGATGGCTTCGGCAATCGTCTCGACGGTCGACAAGCGCAACACCCGGAAGGCATGCGGCAAAACGGTCTGATCGATGATCTCGACCGCCTGACCGTCGGCGCTGGGCCAGATCGCGCGGGTGTGAACGCCGTTGACTTTCATGCGCGCATTTTATCGGTTCACCCGGGAAGCGTCGGCGAAAAAATGGGCCGCAGAAAAACGATCCACCACCCGCGCCGGCGATCAGGCGATCCGCAATTCCTCCGGCGAGACCAGCAGATAACGCGCAAAGCGATCGTCCTGGCGGTCGCCTTCGTCGCTGACGATGATCAGTCGGGGCTGACCGTCGATGATCGCCGGCGCCACGCCTTCGGCGTGCCGGAAACCCGCCACACCGGGAACGGTAACCCGGCGCGGCGCGCTGTCGGCGTCGCCATTCCAGAACCACAACTCGAAATCGACCTTTTCGCGAGCGATCGGACCAGCGATGAGCAGATAGCCTTCCAGAAAAGGGACGTAGGACAGGCCACGTAGTCCCTTGCCGCCAAGATCGACGGTGATCAACGGGCTGGCGATCTGCGGCAGGGCATCGTCATCGAAAATCGCCGACAGATTTTCGATGCCGGCGATGATCGCCCGGCCGTCGAGCAAGGGACTACGAAAACCGACCAGCAAGCGACGTTGATCGGCGCTGATCGCCAGCCCCTCGATGTTCAGCCCACCGTCCAGCTTGACCTGGCGGATTTCGGCAGCGGCGGCCAGCACCGGGTGCGCGGCGGTCAATGCGCGCTTGAGATGGTCGACCACTTTCGGTTCCTTGACCTGATCGCCATCGAGCCGAAAACGCACCAGCCGTTCGCGTGCGTCGCGTTCCTCGCCTTGATCATCGCGCGAGTGCGAGGTAATCGCGTAGATGAACCCGAGATGATCGGTGGTCACGCCCTCCAGATCGTCTAGCTTCCAGAAATCACCCTGGCCCCAGGACCAGAACGGTTGATCGAGTTCGGTGCGTTTGATGTCGCCATGGCGCAGGCTGAGCACGCTCAAAGCATGTTTTTTTTCATCTTCGACGACCAGCAAGCGGCCGTCGGCGAGTTGAGTGATACCGGACGGTTCGTAACAGCCGCTCAGTTCCTGGAATCGATCAAAAAGGTTGAAGGTCACGACAGCGCTCTCCTGGCAATGGAACGTCGGAACGTCGGTGGGAAAGTAACGATGCCGCCGAGTATCGAGGGCCGACCGACGGCCGTCAACCGATCCGCAGGCCGGTTTTCTTGAGAATCGTCGTCGAGAACAACACATCGTGGGCACAGTCCGCCCCTAGCAGGGCCGCGATCACCGCCACCTTCTCGAGCACTTCGTCGCGCGAGCTGCCATGCACCATGGCGAACAGGTTGTACGGCCACTCCGGGAGTCGGCGCGGGCGGTGGTAGCAATGGGTGACGAAGTCGAGCGCGCCGATCTGTTCGCCGAGTCGATCGACGCGATCGTCAGGCACGTCCCAGACGCTCATGCCGTTGGCGGTATATCCGATGGCGTAATGATTGGGCACCGCGCCGATACGGCGGATGAGGCCATCGGCGAGCATCCGGCGCAGCCGTTCGATGACCTCGGCGGAGGAAATGCCCAGTGCCTCGGCCAACTCGTGATATGGCTGCGCGACGAGCGGCAGGCCACCCTGAGTGGCGAGCACCAGTCGACGATCGATGTCATCGAGCGGCCGGTTCACTCGCGCACCGCCAGTTTCATTTCGACGAAATACTCCTTGCATTTGGGAAATGTGAATACCGGCAAGCCGGTCGCGGTCTCGATGCGCCGAATGAGCTCGTCGATCGCCGCGGCGCTCTCGGTGGCCAGGACGAACCACATATTGAACGGCGTGCCGCCCGCACTTTCACGACGGTAGTTGTGCGCCACTTCCGGAAAGGCGTTGACCCGTTCGACGACCTGCTGCCAGTCAGCGTCGGCGACTTGCATCGCGGCCAGAACAAAGGCGCCGCCCATCCGTTCGACCTGATACATCGGGCCGAAACGGCTAAGCAGGCCGCGGTCGAGCAGCCGCTGCAAACGATCGAGCAAGGTCGATTCGTCGATGCCGAGCGCGGCGGCGGCGGCGGCATACGGACGGTCGACGAGCGGAAAATCGCCTTGCAGCCGATCGATGATCGTGCGGTCGAGGGCGTCGATCATCGTCTCATGCGATGGATGAATCGCTGCCGACGCGAAGACGAGCCGCGGACAGTGCAAATGCACGCCAAGGCGAGAGCGGCCAAGTCACCGAGGACTTAGGGCTGGAATCAGGCATAGTGCGCGCCGTTTTGCTTGAAGCGCGTCAGAGAAAAAAGCGTCGCATGCGCGAAATCGTCGAGTTGCAGTCGCCTCCGCAAGGCGGCGATTTTCGCTTCGACCTCGGCACGCGCCTGACCGTGAATCATGCAGAACAAGTTGTAGGGCCACTGCGGCAGGACGCGCGGCCGCTGATAACACAGGGTGACCCCGTTTTCGCCGGCCAATCGCTCGCCGACCTCGGCCACCCGTTCGTCGGGAATGTCCTGCACCAGCATGGCGTTGGCGGTGTAGCCGAGTTCGCGATGACGGACGATGACACCGAAGCGCTTGATGATCCCGTCGGCGCACCAGCGGCGAATCCGTTCAATCACTTCGTTTTCGTCACAGCCTATTCGGCTGGCGAGCACCGCGAACGGCCGGATGAACAACGGCAGCCCTTCCTGCAAGGCCATCACCAAGCGCCGTTCGCGTTCACCGAGCGGCTCCGGCGGAACGAAAGCCTGTCGTTTGGCCAACACTTTCGGCGCCGCGGCGCGACCGTCGAGCGCGAAACCGAGATCGATATGGAATTCGTGCAATAAGGGCAGAAGCAGCAGGGGCAGCCCGGTTTCCCGTTCGATGGCTTCGAGGGTCGCCTGCAGACGAGTCTCCGAGCCGGCGGTGACGACGAACCATAGGTTGTAAGTGTGCTCGCGCTCGTAGTTGTGGTTGACTTCCGGAAAGCGATTGACGATCGCTGCCACCGCCGCCAGCCGTTCCGGCGGCACGGCGAGCGCCACCAGCATGCTGGCGCCGATCCGTTTGGGAGCGAATACGGCGCCGACGCGGGCGATCTTGCCCTCGCGACGCAGGCCGTCGAGCAAATTCAGCACCACCCGCTCGGGAACGCCGAGACGGCGGGCGATTTCGGCGAAAGGCGCCGGCAACAACGGGAAATCACGCTGAAAGTCGTTCAGCAAGCGGAAATCGGGGGTCTGCTCGCTCATGGCATTCAAAAACCGGTCCGCTGCGCACGGCTGGTGAAAAAGATGCCGCTAGGCGCATCGACCGTTAACTCGCCAATCTGATTGAAGGTCGCGGTATCGTAGATCAGCACTTTGTTGTCGTCGCGCGCCGAGATCCACACTTCTTCGCCGCGCGGCGTGAATTCCATGTGCAACACCGCCCTGCCCGGTTGCAAGGTTTTCACCACCTGGCCGCTGAGGGTGTCAAAGACTTGCACCCAGCCATTGTCCGGAAAGGCGAAATTGATCCAGATCTGCCTGCCGTCGGGACGCGCCATCACGAACACCGGCTGCCCCTTGACCGGAATGCGACCGACTTCCCGCCAATCGCTACCAGAAACGATCAGCACTTCGTGACGGCCGATCGCCGGCAGGTAGACGTTGCCCTGCGCCATCGACCAGCCACGCAGATGGGGCATCTTGAAGACGGGCAGTTTCTCCTGTCCGCGTCCGTAACCTTGCAGAATCCGTCGGCTGCCGAGCTGAGGCTGCCAGGTATCGAGCCAGGCGACACCATCCTCGCCGAACAACCCAGCCAGATAATGACGGCCATCGGGAGTGACCAGACCATCATAAGGTTGACGGCCAGCGGGAAAACGCTCGGTCTTCGGATGGCGTGGATCGGAAAAATCGCTGAGCCAGATTTCGCCGCCTTCGAACAAGGCGTAGGCGAAGCGTTGTCCCGGCAGATCGGCGAGACCGACCACCTTGGAAAACTGCCCCGGCGCGTATTCGGCGGCGACATCGGCGAGCGGTTCAAGCGTCTCGGCATCGAAAGCACGGATGCCGCCGGGCGTGTAATTCTGGGCAACGACGATCCGGCCGTTTTGTGAAATCGCTCCGCCGATGGCGTTACCGGCCTGCAGCAGCCGCTTGACCAGTCGTGCCTCGAGCAGATCGACCTTGTTCACGCCACCATCTCGACCGAAGACGTAGGCGTAGCGGCCATCGCGGGAATAGACCACCGAGGCGTGCGATAGGTCGCCCAGGCCGGCGACACGGGCATACGCCGCGCGGCGGCTGGTGTCGATCAGGGTGACCTGGCCGCTGCCGCGTTCGATGATCAGACCGAGATCGCCGGTGCCGCGCAACGACGGTCCGGAGCAAGCGCTAAGAAACAGAAAAGCCAGGCCGGCGAGGAGTTTGTAGATCATCACGATGAATCCAGCAAAAAACAGTCGACAAGCGGTCGATGACCGGCCAAGAAGCAGACCGGTTGTTGAAGGGGTACTCACACCCCAAGGTCATCGACCCGACATGGTACGCTTCCCGACCCTCCGCGGGACGCCGTCGATCAAAGTTCGATTGTTTCAGCGAAAGCCAAAGACTGCAACTGCGCGCGGTTGAAACGATCGGCGGTCAAACCGAGCATCGCCGCTTGCTCGGCGATCGACACGCCGTCGCTGCTCTCGCTGGCGCGGACCAGATCGAGGAATGGCTGGTAACGGCCGCCATTGCCCAGCAAGGCGTCGATAATCGTCTCGGGTAAGCTCATCGTTTCGACAAGGGTTTCCATCGACACGCCGAACAGCGCGTCGAGTAGCGAAAATGCGCCTGTGAGAAACAGATTGTCGTTTTCGGCGCGGTCGACCAGACCCTCGGCGAGCAGTTCCATCAACCGTGCGCGGACCAACGCGGTATGCATCATCGCCGGAGCCATCGGCGCCTTGCTGGCCGTAGACAGCAGCAACGACAACCAGCGGTTGAGTTTTTCGTAGCCGAGCAGGGTCACCGCGTGGCGGAAGGACTGGATTTCACAGCTCAGACCCATTCCAGCCGAGTTGATGTAGCGCAACAATTTGTAGGAGATCGCCACGTCCTGTTTGAGCACGGCCTCGATCTCGCGAACGTCGGCATTGTTGCGCACCAGGTTCAACAGCCGGATGAGGTTGGCCTGCGCCGGATTGAGCGCTTTGGCCGGCGTCGGCCCGGGCTTAGTGAAGAACCAACTGGCGGCGGCGGCAAGGCCACCATCCATGCAGGCATAGAAATCATCCGCCTGGTCGACGTTGAAAACAATGCCGATACCGTGGTTTCGGGTCCGCGCGGCAAGCAACTTGATCTGCGGCAAGCCCAACGTCTGTCGGTCGAAGCCGATGAATCGAAACGGCAGACCGGTGGCGAGCGCTTGCGGCGCGGCACGGTCGAAGTGCAGGCAGACCGAAGGTTGCCAGTCGCGCAATGCCTGGACCAGCTCGGGGCCATTGCCGGTGACCAGATCGTTGCCGCGGACTTCGAGGGTGACGTTTTCCGGCATGCTCCATTCGAGCAGAGTCGCTTCACAGACCTGAGCGCCGCAACCGACGAAAACCGGTTTTTCTCCCTTCGGCCACGCGTCGGCGACGGCACTCAGCGCCCGGGTGGCATCGAGCAGGGTTGCGCCGTCACCGAAATGGAGTTGCAAGCGGGTGGCGATGATCCGACTCTGGCGATTGACCAGCGGCTGGCGGGAAATGAAGACGTCTGACATACGCATCGAACCTTGCAAAAGAATCCCAGGAGCCCGTCGGGCTGGACACGGCGCCACTGCGCCGGTGGGAAAAGCGCTCTCCCACTCGGCTCGAAACGATCGCTCAAGCCCGACAGCGGCCTAGCAGCCAGCGAAATCGAACGCGTCGGCAAAGAATTCATCAGCGGGCAGATGACCCCGACCGATGAACTCCCGCCTGGCGACCTCGATCATCGCCGGCGCACCACAAACATAGACCTGATTGCCCGAAAGATCCGGGTAGTCGGCCAGTACCGCCTCATGCACCAGACCACGGCGGCCAAGCCAAAGATCAGCGGCGGGTGAGTCGGAAAGCACTGGCGTAAACCTTATGTTAGTGTGGTCGACAGCCCATTGTTCGGCAAGTTGGCGCATGTACAACCCGATGCCAGTACGAGCGCCCCAGAACAGGTGTAGCCGCCGCCGACTGCCGCGAGCGATCGCCTCTTCGATGATCGCCTTGATCGGCGCAAAGCCGGTGCCGCCGGCGACCAGCAGCGCCGGCTTGTCCGGGTCGTCGCGCAGGAAAAAGCCGCCCAAAGGACCGCGCAGACGAAGAATGTCGCGTTCCTTCATCGCTTCGAAGACGTGCCCGGTGAACCGCCCGCCAACGATGTGACGAATATGCAGTTCCAGCATTCCGTCGCCGCGTGGCCGATTGGCCAGCGAAAAAGCGCGGCGGTGGCCTTCGGGCAACAAAATGTCTACGTACTGGCCGGCGAGATACGACCAGTTCCCGCCGGCCGAGATCTTCAACTCGACGATCATCACCTCTGGCGCGATACGGGTCAGCCGGTGCACGCGCGCCGGGAAGATTTTCGGCGGCGCACCAACCGACAACGCCGCCTGGGGACAATCGATCACCAGATCGCTGCGCGCCCGGGCGCAGCAGAGCAGGATCGTTTGCGCGGTCGCTTTGGCTTCGTCGAGCAGTGCCGTCGGCGGTTTGAGATAGTCGATCTGGCCGTCGAGAAGTTTGGCCCTACAACTGCCGCAAAGGCCATCCCGGCAGTTGTAGGGCAGACTGAGCCCTTGTCGTAGCGCGGCATCGAGGACGGTTTCGTCCGACGCGGTCATGATCGACTGTTTGCTCGGCTCAAGGGTAACCCGGAAACCCATGCGCTCTCCCTATGGTCCGATTCCGGTAAAATCACGCGGTGCAGAACTTATTGATCGTCGGATGTGGTGACATCGCCCAGCGGCTGCTGCCGCGGCTGCGTCGTCGTTACCGTGTTTTCGCCCTGCTGCGTGATTCCGGACAGTGTGCCTTCTGGCGCGAGCACGGTGCCGTGCCGATCGTCGCCGACCTCGATCAGCCCGCCAGCCTGCGGCGGATCACCGGTCTGGCACAACTGGTCATCCACCTGGCGCCGCCGCCCGAAGCCAAAAACCGTCCGTTAGACCGCCGTGACCCGCGCACCAAGCAATTGTTGGCGGCACTGGCACGCCAAGCCAGTCTACCACAGCGCATCGTCTACATAAGCACCAGTGGCGTCTATGGTGATTGCCACGGTGAACGGATCGATGAGACCCGGCGCCTCCGGCCAACCACGGCGCGGGCCTACCGACGGGCGGATGCCGAGCGTCAATTACGCGCTTTCGGCCAACGCGGCGTGGTGGTCAGCATCTTGCGGGCACCGGGGATTTATGCTGCCGATCGTTTGCCGATCGAACGCTTGCGCCGGGGACTGCCGGTGTTGCGGGCCGAGGAGGATGTATTCACTAATCATATCCATGCCGAAGATCTGGCTAATCTGACGCTGGCCGCGCTACGCCATGGCCGCGCCAATCGCACGTACAATGCCAGTGATGATTCGCAGATGGCGATGGGCGACTATTTCGATCTGATCGCCGATCGCTTTGGCTTGCCACACCCGCCGCGGCTGACGCGACAGGATGTGCAGGCTGGAATTTCCCCGCAGCAATGGTCGTTCATGAACGAATCGCGGCGCTTGCGTAACGATCGACTCAAAAACGAATTGCGCGTCCGCTTGCGCTATCCGCATGTCCGCGACGGGATCGAAGCGGCGTGGCAGGAGACCATGAAGCGATGTTGATCGTCAAGATCCTGCATTTGTGGATGGTGGTCAGCTGGTTTGCCGGGCTATTCTACCTGCCGCGGATTTTCGTGAACCTGGCGATGGTGCCGGTGGATAGTGTCGCCGAACGCGAGCGTTTGCTGCTGATGGCAGGCAAGCTCTATCGTTTCATGACTCCGCTCGGCGTGCTGGCGGTAGTCTTCGGCTTGTGGTTGTGGTTTGGTTTCGGCTTTACCGGCGGCTGGCTACACCTCAAGACCACGTTGGTGGTGCTGTTGCTCGCTTACCATTTTTATTGCGGACGGCTGTTGCGCGACTTCGTGACCGGCCGCAACCGACGGAGCCACGTCTGGTTCCGCTGGTTCAACGAGCTGCCGGTCGTGCTTCTGCTGGCGGCCACCTATCTGGCGGTTGTCAAACCGTTCTAGTCCCTACGGGAGAGTCCGTTGGAAAACTTCTTTGCCAGTTGTCCGCGTGGACTGGAACTCGTGCTGGCCGACGAATTGCTCGCCGCCGACGCTCGCCAGGTGCAACCGATTTCCGGCGGCGTGCACTTCGTCGGCGATTGGCCATGCTGTTATCGGGTCAACCTGACGTCACGGATCGCCACCCGCGTTTTGTGGCGCGTCGAGCAGGCTCGCTACGCCAAGGAGGATGATATCTATCGACTGGCACTGGCAACGCCCTGGCCAAAGTGGTTCACCTATGAACAGAGCATCCGGGTCGACGTCAATGCCGTGAAATGTCCCTTGAAAAGCTTGGAGTTCGTCACCCTGCGCATCAAGGACGCGATCTGCGATCGCTTTCGCCGGGACACCGGACGTCGTCCGGACGTCGATACCCGACAACCCGAGATACGCGTGCAGGGTTTCGTCAGCGCCGACGAATGCATACTTTATCTCGACACCAGCGGCGCACCGTTGTACCAGCGCGGCTACCGGCAAAAAACCGTAGACGCGCCGTTGAAGGAGAATCTCGCCGCCGGCATCCTGCGACTTACCGGTTGGCAAGCAACGCAACCCCTGCTCGACCCGATGTGCGGCAGCGGCACCTTTCTGATCGAAGCGGCGATGATCGCTCTCGGTATCGCCCCCGGCGCCCGTCGGCCGTTTGCCTTCCAGAAACTGCGCGATTTTCAGCCCGCGCTCTGGCAAAAAATGCTCGCCGACGCCCAAGTCGCCGAACGGCCGGCGCTCGCGCTACCACTTTTCGGCAGCGACCAGTCGCCAGCGGCGGTGCGGGCGACGATGGCCAACCTCGACCGTGGCGGCTTGCTGGCTTCGGTGACGCTGACCACCGCTGATCTCCTGACGATCGAGGCGCCGGCCGCCGGCGGCGTGCTGGTGGCCAATCCACCCTACGGCGAACGCGTTTCCGACCAAACGGAACTGGCGGCGTTCTATCCCTTGCTCGGCAACGCGCTCAAACGGCACTTTGCCGGTTGGCGTTGCTTCCTGATCAGTTCCGACCGGCAACTGCCGAAACTGATCCGGTTGACACCCAGCAAACGTACCCCGCTGTACAACGGCGCGCTCGAATGTCGGCTGTACGAATTCCGGATGGTTGCCGGCAGCAATCGCCAGACCGACGACAAAACAACCCATTCGCCCGGAGACTGAGCCTGGCCAGGCCTGTCGTTTTCCCCGGCCGTTGGCAAGATTTCAACGAGTCGAGTGACTGGCCAAAACATGCGGACACTTGCCCTTTGCCCAGCGGGTCTCCGGCCGAAAGCTGCACCCGGCGTCGGCGCGGCGCATTGACAACGTGTTCCCGAAACCGGTAAACAGTGTTAAAGACCGCCAGGTCCGTATCGGATGCGCACCCCGGCCGCAACGGTCGCCCCCGCCCCCGGTTTTCGGAAATTGTTTTTAAAGTCGAGCGGTGTTTATACTTGCCTCGCCGCGCCACTGGAGATTATCCCGATGCTCAATTTCACTTTCCATAACCCGACCAAAATTGTTTTCGGCACCAATGCCATCGAGCGTATCGACGAATTGCTGCCTGCCGATGCCCGGGTACTGATCCTGCTCGGTGGCGGCAGCGCCCGCCGCAATGGCACCCTTGGCGAAGTACGCGCGGCGCTCGGCGAACGCGAGGTCCAGGAATTCGACGGCATCGAAGCCAACCCGACTTACGAAACACTGATGCGCGCCGTCGAGCAGGTTCGACGCGAAAAGCTCGACTTCCTGCTCGGTGTCGGTGGGGGCTCGGTGATCGACGGCAGCAAATTCGTCGCCGCCGCCGTGCCGTTCGAGGGGGACCCCTGGCAGATCATGCTTTCGCATGGCGCCGAGGTGCGGCATGCCCTGCCGCTGGCCAGCGTGCTGACCTTGCCGGCGACCGGCTCGGAGATGAACTGCGGTTCGGTGATCACGCGCCACGAAAGCAAGACCAAACTGGCTTTCCTCAATCCGCGGGTCTATCCGGTATTCTCGATCCTCGATCCGACCAAGACTTACACCCTGCCAGCGCGACAGATTGCCAACGGCATCGTCGACGCCTACGTCCATATCGCTGAACAATACCTGACCTATCCGGTATACGGCAGGGTTCAGGATCGCTTTGCCGAAGGGCTAATGCAGACATTGATCGATATCGGCCCGCGTTGCTTGAACGAGACGGAGAATTACGAGTTGCGCGCCAACATGATGTGGGTGACCACCATGGCGCTCAACGGGCTGATAGGCGCTGGGGTGCCGCACGATTGGGCGACCCACATGCTCGGTCACGAGATCACCGCTTTGCACGAAATCGACCACGCGCGAACGCTGGCCATCGTCCTGCCGTCGATGTTGCAAGTCCGTCGTCAGCAGAAACGCGCTAAAGTGTTGCAATACGCCGACCGCGTCTGGCAGCTGCGCGATGGTGACGAAGAGCAACGGATCGATCAAGCGATACGCCGCACCGCTGAGTTTTTCGAGAGCCTCGGCATCCCGACCCGTTTTTCCGCCTACGGCCTCGGTACCGAAGTGATCGAGCCCCTGGTCGAACAACTGGTCGCGCACGGGATGACCGAACTCGGCGAACATCGGGACATCACACCGGAAATCAGCCGACGGGTCTATCACGGGGCCTTGTAAGCGGTCGATGAGCGGGCCTATCAAACGATTCGGAACGTCAGGGTCCGGTAATAGCGGCGCGAAACCCGTGGCTGGCCGATTTTTTTCCGGACACCGATGACGTCAGCGGTTAGCGACCAGCGCTTGCCGGAGGAAAAATCACCGCCCGCCGCGCCAACGCGCCTGCCTCTGTATCTGACGCTGGCCTACGTGGTACTGATCATCTACGCCAGTCTCTACCCGTTCAAGCCATGGCGCGATTTCGGCGTTTCGCCGCTGGCTTTTCTCGAGGCGCCGTGGCCGCGTTTTTGGACCGGCTTCGACCTGGGCATCAATATCGCCGCCTACGTCCCGCTCGGCTTTCTGCTGGCTTTGGCCTTGCGCCAGGTGATGGGCCGATGGTCGGCGGCCTTGCTCGGGCTGGTGCTGGGCAGCCTGCTCAGTTTCTGTCTCGAATGCCTGCAGAGCTGGTTGCCATCCCGGGTGCCGTCGAATGTCGATCTCGGTTGCAACGCGCTCGGCGCCACGCTGGGCGCGATGGTCGCCGCTTACGCCGGCAAGCGAATCTTCCGTCGCATCGTCCAACTGCAACGCGAAGCGCTGGCGCCGATTCCTTACGCCGAATTCGGGCTGGTTCTGCTCGGCATCTGGTTACTGACGCAACTTTCTCCTGAAACCGTGCTCTTCGGTGCCGGCGATTTGCGCAGCGTATTCGGTTTGACTCCGGCCGTACCGTACGCCGCGCCGTCGTTCTTCGTCCTCGAAACCGGCGTGATCGCTTGCAACAGCCTGGCCATCGGACTGTTCGCGCGAACCTTGCTCAATGACCGTCGAATGCCGTACCGGACCTTGGCCATGTTCATGTTTCTGGGGTTGTTCATTCGCACTATGGGCGCGGCCGTGCTGGTCACACCACAGGACGCCCTGTCCTGGCTGACACCGGGAGCCCGACTGGGATTGTTGATCGGCGGTCTGTTGTTATGGCTGATGTTGTTGCTACCGGCGACTCTGCGGGTGACCTTAGCCGGCGCGGCACTAATGGCCGGAACAACTCTGGTCAATCTCACCCCGCCGAATCCATACTCGGAAGCGGCGCTGGCCGCCTGGCGGCAGGGCCATTTCCTCAATTTCAACGGTCTGACGCGCTGGATGGCCAGTCTCTGGCCGTTCGTCACCCTGCCCTACCTGATCGCTCTCGGCCGCCGCTTGTGACGCGGGTGATCGAGCGGTCGCTCAATCGGCGCTGGTCGACGAATGAGTGGGCAATTGCGCCTGCCAAGCCGCCAACGACGGCGCGCGTTGCTGACAGTCGCTCAGCAAGGCGTGATCCAGGCGATTGAGCAATTCGAGTTCGTGTTCGACCAGACGGTTGGGGTAGACGCTCTCGAAATGAACTACCAAGTCGCCCGCTGAATCGTCGATATGCTTGCCGGGCAAACCGAGTCCGGGCAGACGGAATTCCAGCGACGGCTGTGGATACGCCGGCAAATCGATGCGGGCTAGGCTGTTCAAGGTCGGCACCTCGACCGCCCCGCCGGCAAGCAGGCGGTAAATGCTCACCGGCACCTCGCAAAGCAAATCCTTCCCTTCGGCGACAAACAACGGGTGAGCGAGAAATTTGATTTCCAGATACAAATCACCGGCGGTCGCCGTTTCGTTGCCCGCTGGCAAGGGCGCTTGCCCGGCAAGTCGCAAACGCTCGCCTTCAAGCACGCCGGACGGCACGATCACGTTCAAGGTCCGCAGATCCTCGCGCCAGCCGCTGGCCGCGCAAGTCGGACAGGCACTCTTCCGCAAGTACCCCCGGCCACCGCAGCCGCTGCACAAACCGGTCCGCCCACCAGCTCGCGGTACGCGGCCGCAACCGCTGCAGGCACTGCAGGGAACCGAATTCTGATGCTGGATGATGCCGCTGCCTTGGCAATTTTCACAGCGGACGCGGTGCGCCAGCTCGATGTTCTTTTGACTGCCGAAAGCCGCTTCCTCCAGGGTCAGCGACAAAATCTGCGTGCAATCGTGTCGCAATGCTTTCGGTGGACTGCCTGCGCTCTCGCCACCGACCGCCATTCGCCAGGCCGCCAATTGTTGTGGATCGAGCAGACTCGCGTACGCCGCATTGGCGCGCTTGAATTCGGTTTCGGCGACCACCGACGGATTGCGATCGGGATGCCAATGCATGGCCAGCCGGCGATACGCCTGCCTGATTTCCGTAAGCGACGCGTCGTGATTAACGCCCAGGATGGCGAAAGGATCCTCGCTACTGTTCATCGACCGAAGAATGGGGGAGTCGGCACGGAACACCACGTCATGAACCGGAATGGCAGACGGCAGGAAGTGCGACTGGTTCGCATTCTACGCCATCGTCGCCCGAAAAGGTTCCGCTTGCGCACCGGAACACCCGGAAGAATCCAGCCGACATTCTTGATCGACAAAGCGGGACAACAACGGTTACGCAAGCAGTTAACCGCGCCGTAGGATTGGCGCGTCCGCGAAAGATACGCCGATCGGCTTCTGGCCGCTGCGGTCGAGGCGCGTACGATTCCCTACAAGCCCAAGTCGGTGTCGATCCCCAGCGAATTCATCGCCACGACCGGTCGACAGCGGGCCGAGCCGGTCGAGGTTTCAGCACAACGATCGCCGTCGACGCCGTTCGTACCTCGGAACCTGGCAATCAACGATCCTCCTGGCCATCGAACAGCAGACGCTCGTGCCGTGTTTTACGATTGGCCAGATATTTGCCAACCAGCACCACCAGCAGACAGCCGATCCCCGCGACCACTTGGCTTTGATAAGGAATGATCTGACGCCACTCGACCGGCCAGACCGGATCGGTGACCAACATGCCGCCGCCGATCCAACCGAGCAATCCGCCGCCAGCCGTAATCACCATGGGGTAGCGATCCATCAGTTTCAAAACCAGTTGGCTACCCCAGACAACGATCGGAATCGACACGACAATGCCGAACACCACCAGAGTGATCGAGCCGTGGGCCGCTCCAGCGACGGCAATGACGTTATCCAGGCTCATCACCGCATCGGCAATGATGATCGTCTTGATCGCGCCCAGCAGATTGCTGCTACCCTGGACCTCACCATGCCCGTCGTTGTCGCCGGGAAGGATCAACTTGACGCCGATCCAGAACAGCAGCGCGCCGCCGACGATCTTCAGATAAGGCATCGCCAAGAGCTGCAACGCGAAGTAGATCAGCACGACACGCAGCCCGATGGCACCGACGACACCCCAGAAAATGCCTCGATTTCTTTGTTTCTCGGGCAGTTTCCGACACGCCAGGGCGATCACCACCGCGTTATCGCCACCAAGAAGGATATCGATGGCGATGATCTGCAACACAGAGAGCCAAAAGGCTGGCGAGGCGAGATCGGGCATGAGCGGACGCATCCTCTGATGGTTATGCCTGAAGTCCTGGCCAGATTGGCCCGAGCACGGGTCAATGGCTGACGACGACGGCGAATCAAACAGCGGGCGATTGTCTCATATCTGCCTGGCCATGCCGTCAACCGGCGCGCCAAACTGGCGTGCAAGAACAGGATCGGCCTGCTGGGAAGAGATTGCAAGGGCTGAAGAAGCGCGATCGACTATCGGCCGAACCGGTAATTCCATAGCAGATCGAGCGCATTTTCCGATCCGGCACGACCAATCAGCGACAGGTTGCGGCTGAGCCTGACGGTCAATTTGACGACGCTGCCGGCACCGGTCAGCGATTGGTCATAACTGATCTGCATGTTGGTCGCCAGGCGCTTGCCGATGCTGACGATTTGTCCGCTGGTGGTCTCCGCGCCGGCAAAGCCGGCGCCGCCGACGATCCGGCTGGTTTGCCGACGACCGCCACCACCGACGGTGCCGCTGACAATGGCGAATTCGTCGATGCCGAGATCACGCTGCACGGCCTTCAACGGACCACCGTCCTGACCGCCGAGCAGCGACTGCGCCGCCGCCAGCAGCACCGCCGATTCGTTGCCGCCTTGTTGCTCCGGCGAATGTCCGAGAACCAGCCAGGACAGCTTTTCGCCGTCCGGCATCTCCGGTTCCGATACTAGGCGAACGATCGGCTTTCTGAGAGTGCCAGTGACCTCGACACCCGGTTCGACGGGCAGGTTGGCGCGAACGGCTCGGACGTTCAGACCGGGGTTATCGATCAAACCATTGAAATTGAGGAGACCGCGGACGATCGCCAATTGTTGACCGTAGGCGTCGAAGCGCCCGCCGACGGTGCGGATCGTGCCGGTCGCCCGCGGCAAACCCGCTCCCTCGGAGCGAATCTTCAACTCGCCAGCCAATCGGCTGTCAACACCGACACCCCGAAACAGAAAATGACGTCCGAGATCGGCCTCGAGATTCAGAGCCAGCAAACGGGCGGCCGCCGAAGGTTTGGCGTCGGCCGCCGACTTGATCACCACGTCGTCGGACAAACGCGCCGTCGCTTTCTTTTGCATCTCCCAATACGCGGCATCGACCTGCAGTTTCCCCGCCACATCGAGCTGATTTCCGCCGAGCTTCATCCGCAGGTCGCCGGAAACCAGCAGCCATTGCTCCGGACGCTGCCAGGCGCCCAAGCGTTCGGCCTTGATGTTCAGCACCCCGTCCGCCTGGCCGGTGCGCAGTTCGCCGCTGGCTTCCAGTCGACCGGACTGGCCGATCAGTGCCGTCGCGTCGATTCCGGACGCGACTTGCAGGGGACGCGGCAGGCCCTGCAGAACACTGTCGAAGGTCAGCTGCTTGAGCAGCAGACGGACGTCGCCGGCTTGGTCGCCCGTCAGTAGGATCGACAATCGGCCGTTTTCCAGACGCAGACCTTGGTCGACATTGCGGACGACCAGCCCGGCACCTTGCAACTCACCACTGAGTCGAGGCTGCGCCGGCGTCCCGCCGACATCGAGATGGCCGGCCAGCCGCCCGGCCAGTTGCCAGGCCGGGCCAAGCAGGGACCCGGCCCAGCCGAGATCGGCAACGTCCAGACGCAGTTGACCACCCCAGGGCGCGTGCGGATCGAGCAGCCGATCCGACGATCCCGCGGCACGCAACTGGCCGGCAAGCTCTCCGAAACGGCGCCCACGCAAGCGGAGCATGCCGTCAAGGCGGCCGCTGGCGGCCTGGACGGCGAGTTCCGCTTCGGTCAGACCCAACGGCAGGCCGCCGATCAACAGATCGCCTTGCTCACGCCAAAGACGCAGGCGGCCCGACGGCGCGCGGCGGCCACCGATCGTCGACAGATCCCACTCGCCATGGACCAGCAACGGTTCGCCGGTGCTTTTCACCTCCGCCAGTGATTCGGCCAAGGCGGGGAATTCAGTCAACAGCGGCAACAGCGCCAAGCTGCGCAGACTGCCGGCGCTTTGCCAACGTCCGCCTTCGATATCCAGTCGGGCGAGTTTCAGTGTCCCGCCACCGAGCTGAAGTTCGCCCGCTCCGCCGATCACTCGTCCGCCGGCCAGCCGCACCGGCCATGGCGCGAGCAGGCGCAGCACCGGTTTCTGGCGGTCGAAGCGCGAGGACAGCGTCAATTCGCCGAGCGTGCCGGTCCAAGTCGGACCGCCCGGCGTCGCCGCCAGACCACCCTCCAGGGACAGTTCGACCCCTCGCCGCTCGGGCAAATTTCCCGAACCGTACACTCGATGGCGACTGCGCGATCCATCGGCGGTCAATCGCACATTCTGCAACAGCACTTCGCCCTTCGCTCCGGCCAAGGTCTCCAGACGCAAGTTGCCGGCCAGAACGCCCTGTTCACCGGCGCCCAGCCGGACCAGCAGCTCCAGGCCGTGGATCTCGCCGACTTGGCTCGCGGCCAGGCGGGTCGATCGCAAATTGGCGTCGATTTCCGGCGACTGGACACTGCCGGACAGGACCAGTTGACCGTCGACATCACCGGCAAGGCCGAATGGCGCCAGCCGGGGAGCGGCAATCCGCAACACCAGGCGATCACCCGGCTTGCCGAAGGCACCCTGCGCTGTCAGGCGGTTACCGGCAGCGGCCAAATCGATGTTCGCCTTGCGCAGATGATCGCCGGACAAATCGATTTCGCCATGGCCGAGCAAGGGCTGATCGCCGAGACGACTGTCGCGCAATTGAAAACGGCCGAATAGCGTCGGCGAGGGTTTAAGCTGGCCTTGCATCTCGAAGCTGGCGTTCAGTCGCGCCGCCGGCAACTGCGCGAAGCGGTTGGGGTCGAAATTGTTCAGCAGACCTCGCAACTCGAACGGACGGTTGTCGCCGCGTGCCATTTTTCCGCTGGCTTCGAGACCGGCGTCGCCGGTCGTCAGGCGCAGGGTTTGCGCGACAAGGGTCAGCGGATCGACGGTCAAACTGGCGGCCAAGGCGAATCGCGGGTCGCGCAGACTGGTGTCGATCGATTGACGATGCAAGGCCAATTCGGCGCGCAGCGACCCGTTCAGCGTCGTCGGCCGCAAACGGCCGTGCACGGCATGAGCGTCGAGCTTTTCAACGACCAGATCGAGGAGCAGGGCGCCTTGACGATACGTCCCCTGCCCCCGCAAACGGCCGTTGCCGGACAGCCTGGCGTCGATTCCGGCCAGGTGCCACGCCCCCTGCCGGACGTCGAGCTCGGTACGTAATTCACGCAGCGGCACGCGTTGTTGGTCCACCGATCCGGCCAGGCGATTGTTTACGATCAGACGACCGTCCAGTACGTCCAAGGTATCGCCCCGCGGCCGCAGCTCGACATCGATGTCGAGTGTCGCCGCCGGTACGCCGGCAAACCAGGCGGAGGGGTCGACACCGGTCAGATGCACCATCGCCTGGCCCAGCGGTTGACTGGCGAAAGCGGCGATCCGCGCCTGCATCGTGCCGGCAAAGCGTTCGTCCGGACGTGCCTCCAGCGTTCGTGCCTGCCCGAAAATCGCGAAATCGGCCAGCGGACCGTCCGCATTCAGCACGAAGCGCAAGGGACGGCCGACGGCTTCTCCGTTCAGTTCGGCGCGCGCAGCCAACTGGAACGGTGGATCGGCGGCCAGGGACGCCTCGCCAGCCATCGTAAGTTGTCCGACCTGCGCGTGCATTTGCCCGAGGCGATGGCTGCCCGCCGCGCTGCTCAGACTGGCGCTGAAATCGGCGGCGATCGGTTTTGCAGCGCCATCGGGCAACGCGTGATCGGCGAGTTCAATCAAGCCAATCTGCAGTAGCTCGATGTCCACCGCCAACGGCAAGCGCAGACTGGCCGGCGGCGACGTCGGTACGTCGCTGCCAAGATGAGCGACACGCAGGGTATCGACGACCAGCCGAACGAGGGCCAGTTTCCCGGACAATAATTGTTCAGGTCGCCAGTCGACCCGCAGTTGATTCACCTTCACATCCAGCGAATGATCGCGCCAACGCAATGCCGGGACGATGAAGGACCCGGCCAGCGAGCCACTGGGCGGTTCGATCGTCAATTGACCGTCGGCTGTCCCCTCGGCCAGCCGACACAGCAGCCGCAAGCCGGTCTCGCTAACCAGCAGCGAGACCAATGCCGCTGTGAGCAGCCACGCGGCGACCGGTAGATATCGCCAACGCCATAAGCGGCGACGCGGCGCGGCCGCCGGGAGCGGCGATTCGCCCCCTGCCGGCGGATCCGGCGCGGGTGGCGGTTCGGCAGGCGGGAGTTGATCGTTCAAAATGGCACGGCGACCGAGAAATCGAGGCGAAACTGGCCTGTCCGTTGACCATACGCCAGATCGACGCCCAGCGGCCCGGCGGGGCTTTTCCAGCGGACGCCGATCCCGTAACCGAGCGCCAGGCGCAGCGACTGCCGATCCTCGGTGGCATCACCGGCGTCGACGAAAACGGCCGCGCCCCAGTTGGCATTCAGCCAGTGCGTGTATTCGCCGGACAGCGTCGTCAGGTAACGGCCGCCAAGCGTTGCCGCCCCCTGCCGCACGCCTAGGCTTTGATAGGCATAGCCCCGCACCGAATTGCTGCCGCCGGCGCGAAACAGGAAATCCTGTGGAATCCCCCGCGATGAACGCGCAAGAGTGGTTCCCAATTCGGCGCGGAAGAGCAACGCGTCGCTCGCGCTCAAGGACACGCCCTGACTGTAACGAAAATAGCTGCGCAGAAAATTCTGATTGGAAAGCAGTTGTTTGCTGGCGCCGCCCACTTGCAATTGTAGAGAGATTCCGTCGGCGGGGTCGAGCGGGTCGCGGGCGTCACGCCAGGTCCAGCCGATCTGCGCCGTCAATGCCCGGTTGGTCGATGACGGAGCGCCATCCGGCGTCTGCCGTTCCTGCTGCCAATTGATCCCCAAACGCCGTTCGATCTTGCCCGACTGCTCGACGCGCGTCGCACCGATCGCCCAGCGCCTGAGAGCCAGGCCCTCGATCGACGAGTTTTCGAACGCCATCCCGAAACCGTCGCGCTTCGGATCGCCGTCGGGAGGAAGAAAAATATCGGCGAAGGCGGTCTGCCGCAATTGTTCGAGCCGCATTCCGGACTGCAATTCCCAGGCGCGCCCGAACAGGTCGATATCGCGGAAACTCCCTTCGGCACGAGCGCCGGTGTTGCTGCTATAGCCACCTCCGAACGACAGTTGATAGGGTTGTCGTTCGCGAACCAATACCTTCACCGGCGCGATAAGCCAGCCATCCGCGCCCCTCCTGGCCTGGGTCGGATCGCGATCGAGCGTCACACTGACCGACGAAAAGTAAGCCGTGCTTTGCAAAGACGCCTGCAGCGCGAACAACGCGTCTTCGTTGTACGCCTCGCCCGGCCGTATCTGACGATTCAGCTTGTGGAGCAAATCCACCGGGAAACGATTTTGTCCGCTGATCCGCAACTCGCCGAAACGGTAGCGGGGACCGGTCTCGGCACGCACCCGCAGGTCGACCCGCTGCGCCGACGGATCGACCTCGGCCCGGGTGAAGCTCAACCGGGCGTCGGCGAACTCACGGGACAGCAGTTCGCCGAGCAACGCCTGCTTGGCTTCATCCCAGGCGACCTGACGAAAAGGCTGACCGCCCGGCAAACCCCAGGCGGCGATGACCGCTTGTCGTCGGGCGTCGTCGATCTCACCGACGATCTCGATCGCCACCTCGCCGATCAATGACCGTGCGCCGGGATCGACGGTCAGCCGCCACTCGTTTTCATGCCGGAACAAAGCCACTTTCGGCGAGAAATAGCCCTCGGCAGCCAGGATTTCGGCGACCTCGGACTGCATTTTGCGTTCGAAACCCGGCGCCTCCCGATCGTCACGATCGGCGAAGTCGTCGAGAGTCAACTGACGCGCCAGAAATTCGTGCACTTCGGCCGGCGCCTGAAGAGTGACAGCGGCGGCATGAGCCCCCCAATGGACCAGCAGCGGCACGACGAGAACGAGCATTTTCAGCATGGCGGGCGGGGGTCGCTACGATCGGGCAACAGACCTGGCAAGGATAAACCCTTTGCCCGGCGAACCGCTCAATCAAATGCAACTCGCCGGTCAACCCCCCGCTGCCTGACCGCGAATCGACGGCGGGACGGGCGACCACTAGCACAGCAGGGATCTGGCTTGCTGCCGCCAGCAAACCGAACTTCCCGCCAAGGCAGGCAGACCGCCTGGAAGCCCCGGATGATCCGTTCGATTTGCCCGGCGGGCAATCGGCGATGGCCTTTATATTTTGCTGTTCCGACCCTGACAATGTGCGGAAAATCACGGAAAACCGATTCGGCAACTGCTTAAATACGGCATCGCGCGCCATTTGCCACCGACTATCGATTCGTCGGCGTGGGTTTGGTCAATGAGGCCGTCACCGGCAGGAGAAACCACCGTGAATACTTCTTCAGGATTGATCCGCCAATGCTTGATCACTGGATTGACCAGCCTGGTCTTTTCTGCGGGCGCAGTCGCCAACATCATGCCGAACCTTGTCGAATACCCGTCTGAAAGACCGGCCCAGTCCGCCGGCAAAAAGCGGCCGCTCGACAATCCGCACAAATCGCTAGGCCAGAGAACGATCAGCGACTTCTCCACCAATCCGTTCGTCAACCAGTCAGGATTCGACAGCGAGAACCATCATTTCGAAATCACTTATGCCATGCTCAGTGGTCTGGCTTCGGCTGAACAGCCGACCGACCTGGGTTACGGCACCGACGGTTCAAGCAACAACCCGGACCTTCCAGGGGGGATTCTTTTCCGACGCGTCGTTCTGGACGACAACGATTACACCAGTTACCCGGACACCGCACTCTTGGCCACGCTGTTCCTGGTCGTCGGCTTGATCGGTTATGCTCAGCACCTGATCAGGAAAAATCGGCAACAACCCAAGCGACGTCCTCTTTTTCCGGCTTGAGCATCGCCGGTCTGCCGGTATCACCGCGAGCCAAACAACAAAATTGGTCCGGAGCGGCTCCCTTCTATCGACGACGTTCTTTGTCGTCTTTTTTTTGCTTTTTCTCTGGTTAGCGGTATTACGACACGCTTGGATTTTACACATTCTGCTTCAATGAACCGTGAACAGAGCGGCGGCAACACTCTCCGCCGTCTGCGAATAGCGATCTTGAATCGACGCGTTCAAGACCATTCTGATTCCGCACCATAGGAGCAGCGTCCATGAAATCCACCCAATCCACATTTCGTCGATTTCTCTTGATAGGTCTTGGCGTTTTGAGCGCCAATATCGTTGCAGCGGCCGGTCCGCAACCCGTCGAAAGGGAAATCAGGCCACCGACACTGGCCAGTCAGCAAGCCAGCCCAACGCCGCATCAAGGAATCGACTCTTCCGCACAAAAGACGGTCATCCCCCCCGCCCCCCGGATGCCGAGTGGGGAAACGATCGATAGCGCCCGTTGGGTCCTAGGTGGTGACGCCAACGCCAACGATGTGGCGTTGTTTCGTCGTTTCATCGCCAGTGGCCAAAACAACAGCGAATTGTCCTTGCCCTGGCTGCTGAGCGTCGTTGTCCTGCTGATCGGCGGCGTCGCCTATGGACAACGTCAGGGGAGAAAGAGCAAGCCAAAACAGCCATCGCATTTTCCGGCGTGACGATGCGCCGAGAACGTTTGTCCGCTCGCCGCGCAGCCGATGATGGCGGGCAGACATTCCTTCGCACGTCATGCGCTGATTTGACCAACCAACCTCACGATCCGCGCGGGCGAGGATTCATGCGCCCATGCGGATCAGACGGCGGGGTCGCAAGGTCCCGGAGGCGTCAAGTTCGCCCAAGCCGAGCAGACGAACGCCTTCATAAACCCGATATTTGCCTTCCTGGCCCTGGACTGGTACAGGGTTGCCATGCATGAAACGTTGCGCCTGCTCTTCAGTCAGAAAAACGGCAGGCAGGCTTTGCAGCAGCAAATCCGGCGGGTGAAGCCAGGCCAGACGGTCGGCTTCGGCAAGTTCGGCCAACTGTTCGAGAGTCACCGCCCCGTCCAACGTCAAAGTGCCGACCGCCGTTCTCCGAAGCGCGGTCAGATGCGCACCGCAACCGAGCGCGTTGCCCAGATCCTCAGCCAGCGTTCGGATGTAAGTCCCTTTGCTGCAAACGACACGTAACCGGCTCCGATCATCGGCAAAGTCCAGCAGCGCAAGCTCGAAGATCGTCACCTCGCGCGCTTCGCGGTGGACGACGATGCCCTGACGCGCCAGTTCATAAAGCGGTTTGCCGTCGCGCTTGAGAGCTGAGAACATCGGTGGCACTTGGTGCTGTCGGCCCTGGAAGCGCTGCAGTACCGCTTCGAGTTCGCATCGCTCGAAAGCAACCGCCCGGCGTCGGACCACACTGCCCTCCGCGTCACCGGTGTCCGTGCTAACGCCAAACAGCAACTCGGTTTCATAGGTCTTGTCGGCATCGAGCAGATCGACGGCAAACTTGGTCGCCTCACCGAAACACAGCGGCAACAAGCCGCTGGCCATCGGGTCGAGGGTACCGGTATGGCCCGCCTTGGCCGCCGAAAACAGTCGCCGGACGCTTTGCAAGGCGGCGTTTGAACTCGATCCGGTCGACTTGTCGAGCAACACGACTCCGTCGACGCGGCGCCAGGTTTTTCGAGGGGCGGCGGGTTCAGAACGCGGCTTCAGAGCGGTTTGACGGATTCGGCGCTGCTGTTGGCGAGCGGTTCGACATCGGCGGGTTGATCGGCTTCGGAAAGCGCAACCGCCTCGCCGATCAGCCGCGTCAATTGGGCGCCACGTTCCAGCGAATCGTCGAAGATGAAGTGCAACTGTGGTGTGGTATGAATTCGGATGCGTTTGCCCAACTCGCCGCGCAGAAATCCGGCGGCTTTGTCCAGGGCGGCTTGCACCGTTTGCAGTTGTTCGCTACCGGCCAGGGTGCTGAAATAGACCTTGGCATGCGCGTAGTCGGGAGTGAGCTGCACATCGGTAAGGCTGACCATCCCAACCCGCGGATCGCGCAGCTCGGTGCGCAGCAATTCAGCCAGCTCGCGCCGAAGCTGTTCACAGATCCGATCTCGCCGGGAAAATCCCCTCTTGATAGCCATTTACAACGTCCGCGCCACTTCGGTGACATCGAAGGCTTCGATTTGGTCGTTTTCTTCGTAGGCGTTGAAATTTTTCAACGACAAACCGCACTCGAAACCGCTGCGAACTTCCTTGACGTCGTCCTTGAAGCGTTTGAGCGACTCGATTTCGCCTTCCCAGACCACGATGTGCTTGCGCAGAACGCGTACCCGCGAACTGCGCTTGATGACCCCTTCGAGGACATAGCAGCCAGCGATGGTACCGATGCGGGTGGCCCGGAAAACCTGCCGGATCTCGACCAGGCCGGTGATTTCCTCGCGCTTCTCCGGCGCCAGCATGCCGGACAGCGCCGATTTGACTTCATCGACCGCGTCATAGATGATGTTGTAATAACGAATGTCGACGCCCGCCGTTTCCGCCGCTTTGCGCGCCCCGGCATCGGCACGGGCATTGAAGCCGATGATCACCGCCTTCGACGCTTGCGCCAGATGGACATCCGATTCGCTGATCGCGCCGACCGCGGCATGGATCACGTTGACTTTCACTTCGCCGGTCGACAATTTCTGCAGCGACTGAACCAGCGCTTCCTGTGAACCCTGTACGTCGGCCTTGATGATCAGCGCCAGCACCTTGGCCTCGGCCTCGGTCATCTGGTCGAGGATGGTCTCCAGACTGGCGGCCTGTTTGGTGGCCAGTTTGACGTCGCGGTACTTGCCCTGCCGGAACAGGGCGATTTCACGCGCCTTGCGTTCGTCGGCGAGGACCACCGCTTCCTGGCCCGCGGCCGGCACATCGGACAGACCCAAGATCTCCACCGGAATCGACGGGCCGGCTTCCTTGACCACTTTGCCGTTTTCGTCGAGCATCGCCCGCACCCGCCCGAAAACCTGGCCGGCGAGCAGAACGTCGCCTTGCCGCAGCGTGCCGGACAGAACCAGCATCGTCGCCACCGGACCCCGTCCACGGTCGAGGCGCGCTTCGATGATCAAACCTTTGGCCGGCGCATTCTTCGGCGCCTGCAGTTCGAGCACTTCGGCCTGCAGCAGGACGTTTTCAAGCAGCTCGTCGATACCCGCTCCGGTTTTCGCCGACACGTGGACGAAAGGCGCATCGCCGCCGTATTCCTCCGGAACGACCTGCTCGGTCACCAGTTCCTGCTTGACACGATCGGTGTTGGCGCCGGGTTTGTCGATCTTGTTCACCGCCACGATGATCGGCACTCCGGCTGCTTTGGCATGGTGGATCGCTTCGCGGGTCTGCGGCATCACCCCGTCATCGGCCGCGACGACCAGAATCACTAGGTCGGTCGCCTTGGCGCCGCGCGCACGCATGGCGGTAAAGGCTTCGTGACCCGGCGTATCGAGGAAGGTCACCATCCCACGCTCGGTCTGGACATGATAGGCGCCAATGTGCTGGGTGATCCCGCCCGCTTCGCCACTAGCCACCCGCGTACGGCGAATGTAATCGAGCAGCGAGGTTTTGCCGTGGTCGACGTGTCCCATCACCGTCACCACCGGCGCCCGCGTCTCCAGCGGAACGTCCTTGATATCAACCGAATCGTCGAGGAAGGCGTCGGGATCGTCGAGCTTGGCGGCAAAGGCCTTGTGACCCATTTCTTCGACGATGATCATCGCCGTTTCCTGATCAAGCACTTGGTTGATGGTCACCATCGAGCCCATTTTCATCAGCGCCTTGATCACCTCGGTGGCTTTGACCGCCATCTTATGAGCCAGATCGGCCACCGAAATCGTTTCGGGAACATAGACTTGATGAATGACCGGCTCGACCGGCAATTGGAATGAATGCTGCTCTTCCTCGGCGCCCCCCCGCGCCGGCCGCTTGCCATGTTTGTTGTCTCGCCAACCCGAGGTCGCGGTGACACCACGCGTTTTGAGTCCCGGCCGTTTGTTGGCGCCTTCGTTTTTCCAGGGCCCCTTTTGGTCGGCGGCCTTCTTTTCCGGGCTCTTTTTGTCGGCGGTCTTCTTATCGTCGCCGGTCGTCGGCTTCGCCGCCGGTTTGTGCAAGGTTTTGTCTTCGGCTGGACGGTCGCTGGCAGTTTGCGCGGCGACTTGCTTGGCGGCGCCAGCGGCTTTGGCGGCCACCGCTTTTTCCTCGGCTTCCTGCTTCAGGCGGGCGAGGTCGGCGCTGCGCTGCTGCTTGCTCTTGAACTCGGCTTCCTGAATCGCTCGCAATTCGGCGTTACGTCGGTCTTCCTCGGCGCGAAGCCGTTGTTGTTCTTCACCGATGATCGACGCGCGGGTAACCACTTTTTTGGCACCCGGTTTCGCCTCGGCAGCGTGCCCGCCTTTCGCGCGGTTCACGGCGTTGGCCGGTGGATTGGCGTTGGCAGCCGGCTCCGGTTTGCTTTCGACAGCCGGTTTGATCTCATCGACGGGCTCGGGCGGACTCTGCTCAGGGGCAGGCTCCATGATCGCCTCGACCGCGGGCGGCTCGGCGGACAAATCGGCAACCGGCTCGCGGTGTTCGGCGGTTTGGACGACGACCGGCTCGTCAGCGGGCATGACCACCGGTACGGTAACAGCCGGTTCGGTGAGTGGTTCGGTGACCGGTTCGGTGACCGGTTCGGTGATAGCGGACTCGACGACGGCCGCTGGCACGGGCGGCTCGGCTCGCGGCTCCAGGGTGTCGCGCTTGACCAGAACCCGCTTTTTGCGCACCTCGACCTGGACGGTATGCGACTTGCCATGGGCGTCCTGCGCGCGAATCTCGCTCGTTTCCTTGCGCGTCAGGGTGATCTTGGTCTTGGCTTCGGTCTGGCCGCGGGAACGGCGCAGATAATCGAGCAAGCGGGATTTGTCCTGTTCGGACAACACGTCGTCGGCCTGACGCTTGGCGACACCAGCTCTTTGCAACTGCTCGAGCAACGTTCCGGCAGGCATCTTCAACTGCGTGGCAAATTGGGCAACACTTGTTTGCGCCATATGAGTTCCTCTTTCCCGCTTACTCGAACCAGTGCGCGCGCGCCGTGGTGATTAGTTGTTTTGCCCGTTGGGCATCGATACCGGTGATTTCGGTCAGTTCATCGACCGCCAGATCGGCCAGATCGTCACGTGTCTTGATCCCGCTGCCGGCGAGCTTGCCAGCCAAGGTCTTGTCCATGCCGTCGAGTCGGAGCATGTCGTCGGCGACATCCTCGAGCTTCTCCTCGGTGACGATCGCTTCGGTCAGAAGCACATTTCGCGCCCGCTCGCGCAATTCCTGAACCGTCGCTTCGTCAAACGATTCGATTTCGAGCATTTCGTGCAACGGCACGTAGGCCACTTCTTCGAGCGTCGAAAACCCTTCATCGATCAGGATGTTGGCCACTTCTTCGTCAACATCGAGCTTTTCAATGAACAGCACCCGGATCGCAGCCGCTTCGGCTTCGACAAGAGTCTTCGATTCTTCCTCGGTCATCAGGTTGATGTTCCAGCCGGTCAGTTCGGACGCCAGGCGAACGTTCTGACCGCCGCGGCCGATGGCGATCGCCAGATTCTGCTCATCGACGACCACGTCCATGCTGTGTTTTTCTTCATCGACGATGATCGAGCTGACTTCGGCCGGCGCCAGCGCACCAATGACGAACTGTGCCGGATCGGCCGACCAAAGGACGATATCGACGCGCTCACCGGCCAATTCGTTGGTCACCGCGGTCACCCGCATGCCGCGCATGCCGACGCAGGTACCGATCGGGTCGATGCGCTGGTCGTTCGACTTGACGGCGATTTTGGCGCGCATGCCCGGGTCGCGGGCGGCCGCCTTGATTTCCAGCAAGCCATCGTCGACTTCCGGAACTTCCTGGGCGAACAGCTTGATGATGAATTCCGGCGCGGTGCGCGACAGAACCAGTTGCGGCCCCCTGGCCGAGCGGTCGATGCGCAACAGGAAGGCCTTGACTCGGTCGCCAATGCGCAGGTTTTCACGCGGAATCATCTGGTCGCGCGGCAAGACCGCTTCGAGTTTGCCCGTTTCGACGATCGCGTTGCCCCGCTCCATGCGCTTGACGCTGCCGGTAACCAGGTGTTCCTTACGGCTCAGGAAGTCATTGAGGATTTGTTCACGCTCGGCATCACGAATTTTCTGCAGGATCACCTGCTTCGCCGCCTGCGCGCCGATGCGCCCGAAATCGATCGGTTCAAGCGCCTCCTCGAGGAAGTCGCCGATTTCGACTTCCGGATCCTGTTTGAGCGCGTCCGACAGCGGGATCTGGTACTCCTCGTGCAGATAATCGCCATCGTCGACGATTTCCCAACGACGGAACGTTTCGAAATCGCCGCTTTCACGGTCGACGACCACGCGGACGTTGGCGTCGTCGTGGATGCGCTTCTTGGTAGCCGAGGCCAGCGCCATTTCGAGCGCACCAAAGACGATGTCCTTGGTGACATTCTTTTCACGGGCCAGGACATCGACCAGGAGCAAGATTTCGCGGCTCATATTCTCATCACCTCCTAAACCTGCTTGTCATTCGATTTCGTCAGTTCGTAGCGGGGAATCAGCCGAGCCTTGTCGATATCGCTCAAGTCGAACTCGAATTCGCCGGAATCGCTGCGCAAGCGGATACGGCCGTCCTGCACACCCACCAGTTGACCACTGAAATTGCGTCGACCGGCCAGAGGCAACCGCAACTTGAGGCTGATTTCCGAACCCGCGAATCGTTCGTAATCCGCCTCCTTTTTCAACGGGCGGTCCAATCCCGGTGACGAGACTTCCAGCCGGTCATAATCGATGTCTTCGACGATCAACACGCGCGACAACTGGTTGCTGACCAACGCACAGTCTTCGATGTCCACCCCGCGCGGCTTTTCCGGCTTGTCGATGAAGACACGCAGGACGCTGCCGCGCTGGCTGCGCTCGACATCGACCAGCTGGTAGCCGAGACCAGCGACTGTTTTTTCAATGACTTCGTGAACATCCATGGCTGCAAACAAAAAATGGGCAAAACGCCCATCCCGAAAAAATTGCCCCCTGGGGGGGCGAGCGGAAAACCGTTGGATTATAACGAGAAAAGTGGCGCAGGTAAATGCGCCAAGCGACCGGCGGATCAGTCAGCGCGCACGCGGTCGAGGCGAGGAAAACGCGGGCGCCATCTCCAGATCGACCAACAACTTGCGGACCTCGGCCTCGCTCAACTCGCGATGCTGCCCGCGTTTCAGTTGCGGCGGGAGCAAGAACGAACCGTAGCGGATGCGGATCAGCCGGCTGACGACGACGCCGACCGCTTCGAACATCCGCCGCACCTCGCGATTCCTGCCTTCGGCCAGCGCGACCCGATACCAGCGATTGGCGCCCTCACCGCCCGCTTCCTGGAAGCTGGAGAACTGGGCCACGCCGTCCGTGAGTTCGATGCCGGCAAGCAGGCGCTCTTTAGCGTCCTCCGGCAATTCACCGAGAACGCGCACCGCGTATTCTCGGATCAGTTGATAACGCGGGTGCATCAACCGGTTGGCCAGATCGCCCGAGGTGGTCAGTAACAGCAGGCCACTGGTGTTGAAATCGAGACGACCGACGGCAACCCAGCGGCCGGCGGCCATCCGTGGCAGCGCGGTAAAAACCGTCGGTCGGTGCACGGGATCGTTACGGGAAACGATCTCGCCTTCCGGTTTGTGATAGATCAAAACCCGCGGCAGCCGTTCGGAGAAACGCAGGGGGACCAGCTTGCCGTTGACCTTGACCCGGTCGCCGAAACTCACGGTCTGCCCCAGTTGCGCCGGAACGCCATTGACCATGATCCGACCGGCGGTGATCATCTCTTCCATTTCGCGACGCGAGCCGAGTCCACTGTTGGCCAGCAGCTTGTGCAGGCGTTCCGGCTTTCCTGGTCGTTCCTCGTGCCGCCTTCGCCCCGTGCCGACCGTCTGAATGCTGGATCGAGCCGGGCTGTAAGGCCGTTCCGAGGCCGGCTGCTTCGAGAAACTTGTGGGTTCCTTGGCTTTTTCAGGCCCTTGCCGCGGATTGCCGCCGGCGGCGGGGAAGGCCCTCCCCGGCCTCGCTGCTCCGCCAGCCGACGTCGGTCGCCGGCCGGCCGGCCGGGGTGGATTGGGTGAAGTGGTGAAAGCGGCGGCGATGGACTTGGTCGTCGTTCGACGACCGCGCCCGCCAGCCAGCGGCTCGGGGCGCGACCTCGCGACGGTGGTTTTGCGTTTGTCAGTCGGCATGGTTGGCAAACTCCAGAGAGGTGTGCAGCTGGTCTGGCCGCCTGTCGGACGGGCGGGATTGAAGCGCAACAGGTGGCAGACAGGCGCAGGTTGTCACGGATGGCAAACGAACAGTGTGGGCCATCCACGCGCTAAGCGGGAAAAAATCCGCAGTCGCTCCACGTCTTGCAGAGCACCGGGTCAGGGCTGACAGTCCGCCAGGGACGGCAACTCGGCCAGACTGCGCAAACCGAGGTCGTCAAGAAATTTCCGGGTCGTCGCCAGCAACGCCGGGCGGCCCGGGGTATCGCGGTGACCGACGACATCAACCCAGCCGCGCTCTTCGAGGACCCGGATCACCTGGCTGGCGACGGTGACGCCGCGGATGTCCTCGATGTCGCCGCGCGTCACCGGCTGGCGGTAGGCGATGATCGCCAGCGTTTCGAGAACCGCGCGCGAATAACGCGGCGGCTTTTCGGGATTCAGTCGTTCCAGATACGGCAGGTACTCGCCGCGGGTTCTGAAACGCCAGCCACTGGCCACCGCCAGCAACTCGAGTGGCCGTGATGCCCATTCGGCGCGAAGTTCCTCAAGCAACTGCTGCAAGATCTCGTTGCCGATCTGTTCGGCGAACAGCTTGCGCAACTCACTCAGCGGCAAGGCTTGACGAGCACTGAGCAACACGGCTTCCAGCACGCGCTTGGCTTCAGCCGGCGCGATCGCGGCTTCAGGATATCGATTCGATTCCGGTGTCACCAGGTTCATCCCGCAACCTCAAATAAATCGGCGCAAACGCCTCCACTTGTGTCATCTCGAGCAAATGTTCGCGCGCCAGTTCGAGCAACGCCAGGAAATGCACCACCAGCACGGCCACTCCCGCCGCCGGGTCGAACAACTCGCTGAATTCGCTGAAACCGCCAACGCGGCGCAATTGGCGAAGGATGCTGGCCATATGTTCGCGTACCGACAATTCTTCACGTTGCAGCACATGACGGCTGTGCAACCTGGCCTGCTTCAGCAGTCCCTGCCAGGCACGTTGCAAATCGGCGACCGTCACCTCCGGCAAGCGCCGCAGTGATTTTTCGACCCAGACCTCGATCCATTCGAAATCACGCTCGGCTTGCGGCAGTTCGTTGATTTCCTGCGCCGCCAGTTTCATCTGCTCGTATTCGACCAACCGGCGTACCAGTTCGGCGCGCGGGTCTTCCGTCTCCTCGCCGGTGGATGTTGTCGGACGCGGCAGCAACATCCGCGACTTGATTTCGATCAGCATCGCCGCCATCACCAGGTAATCCGCCGCCAGTTCGAGGTTTTGCTTGCGCATGGCCTCGACATAGAGCAGGTACTGATCGGTCAACGGTGCCATCGGAATGTCGAGCACGTTGATGTTCGCCTTGCGGATCAGGTACAACAACAAATCCAACGGCCCTTCGAACGCCTCGAGCATCACCGCCATCGCATCCGGCGGGATGTATAGATCGTGTGGCAACTGCTCCAACGGCTGGCCATAAACCCGCGCCGGTGGCGTCGAACCGACCGGCTCGACAAGGCTGGCCTGAGCGGTTGCCTCCCAGGGATCGGCGGTCACCGTCGCAGATGGGTCCACGGAAGCGGTCGACTCAGCGATAATTCAGCCCCATCGCCGAGCGAACGTCATGCATCGTTTCGGCCGCCAAATGTCGCGCCTTGTCGTTGCCTTCGGCGATGATCGACCGTACCCGCGCCGGGTCGTCGAGATAGGGCTGGGCACGCTCACGCATCGGCGCCTGTTCCTTGAGAATGCCGTCGATCACCGGCTGCTTGCATTCCAGGCAGCCAATGCCGGCGCTGCGGCAACCTTGCTGCACCCAGGACTGACAGTCCGCGTCCGAATAGACCTGGTGCAGTTGCCAGACCGGGCATTTCTCCGGATTGCCGACATCGTTGCGGCGCACCCGGGCCGGGTCGGTCGGCATCCGCCGCACCTTTTGGCTCACCGACACCGCGTCTTCGCGCAGGGTGATGGTGTTGGCGTACGATTTGGACATCTTCTGACCGTCGAGCCCGGGCATCCGCGAAGCGGCGGTGAGCAACGCGCCAGGTTCGACGAGAATCGTCTTGCCACTCCCCTCGAGATAGCCATGCAGACGCTCACGGTCGGACTGGGACAACGAGGCCGCGCCGGCGAGCAAGTCACGGGCGCGTTCCAGCGCCGCCAGCTCGCCTTGCTGCTGAAATCGCTTGCGGCAATCCTCGTAGATCCGGGCGTTTTTGGCGCCGAGCCTGGAGATCGCCAACTGCGCGCGTTCTTCAAAATCCGCTTCACGGCCGTAAAGATGGTTGAAACGTCGGGCGATTTCCCGAGAAAACTCGATATGCGGAACCTGATCCTCGCCAACCGGCACTTGGTCGGCGCGGTAGATCAGGATGTCGGCAGCCTGCAACAACGGATAACCCAGAAAACCGTAGGTTGATAAATCCTTGTTTTCGAGCTTTTCCTGCTGATCCTTATACGTCGGCACCCGCTCGAGCCAACTGAGCGGGGTGAGCATCGACAGCAGCAGATGCAGTTCGGCGTGTTCGGGAACCTGCGACTGGATGAATAGCGTCGCCCGCTGCGGATCGACGCCAGCGGCCAGCCAATCGATGACCATATCCCAGGTGGCGGAAACGATCCCTTGCGGATCATCGTACGTCGTGGTCAACGCGTGCCAGTCGGCGACGAAAAACAGGCAAGGATGTTGATTCTGCAGGTCGATCCAGTTTTTCAGCACCCCGTGGTAGTGGCCCAGATGCAGGCTGCCGGTCGGGCGCATGCCGGAAAGGACGCGTTGAGCGTACATAGGCAATCTTCAGTGGTTCAGGAACGAATTTGGAAAATGACTTCGACCAGCCTGGTGATCAGGTGGATCAGCGGGTCGAGCAGCCAGCTCAGCACCCCGGAGGCCAATAACACCAGCAGGATCGGAAAACCGAAGCGCTCCAGTTGCGCGAATCGCCAAGCGAGTCTGGGCGGCAACAGGCTGACGGCAATCCGTCCTCCATCGAGCGGTGGCAACGGGAAAAGGTTGAGGACCATCAAGGCGATGTTCACCGCGATGCCGATCTCGGCCATGCGGGTCATCGGCAAACTGAAAAAATTGATCGGCAGCAGCCAAGCCAGCTTCAGGAGTGCCGCCCACGCCAGCATCATCGCCAGATTCGCCGCCGGACCGGCGGCGGCGACCCACAGCATGTCCGCCTTCGGGTGACGCAAACGGCCGAAATCGACTGGCACCGGCTTGGCCCAGCCAAAGAGAATGCCCCCGGTGGACACCAGCAGGATCAAGATCGGCACGAGAATGGTGCCGAACAGATCGATATGCTTGAGCGGATTGGCGGTAATCCGCCCTTCCTGCCATGCCGTCGGGTCGCCGAAGTAGCGCGCCGCGTAACCATGCGCCGCTTCGTGCAGGGTGATCGCCAGAATCACCGGCAGCGCCGCAATGGCAATCGTCTGGAGCAAGGCATTCATCGCCCGTTCTCAATCAGACCCAGCGGCGCCAGATCACCGAGGCCGGCGCGGATCAGTTGTGGCTGCGCAGCGGTCAGATCGACGATCGTCGTCGGCTCGATGCCGCAAAAACCGCTGTCGAGGATCAAATCCAGTTGACTGTCGAGACGATCCTGAATTTCCCAACCTTCGGTCAATGGAGTTTCGTCACCGGCGACGATCAAGGTCGAGGTCAGCAACGGCTCGCCGAGTTGTTCGAGAAAAGCCAGGGCAACGACGTGCTTGGGGACGCGCAGACCAATGGTTTTACGCTTGGGATGCATCACTCGCCGCGGCAGTTCGCGGGTGCCTTCAAGAATGAAAGTGTAGGGTCCCGGGGTGGTGGCCTTCAACAATCGGTAACGGGCATTGTCCACCCGTGCGAACTGGCCAAGCTGGGACAGGTCGCGGCACATCAAGGTCAGGTGATGACGGTCGTCGAGCGCGCGCAAGCTGCGAATCCGCTCGACAGCCGCCTTATCCCCCAGATGACAACCCAGGGCATAACTGGAATCGGTCGGCAGGGCGATCACCCCACCGCGCCGCACCATTTCCGCCGCCTGCAGCAATAACCGCGGTTGCGGATTGCTTGGATGAACCACCAGATAATGCGCCATTGACCGCCGCCTGGCTTCAGGCGTCGAAAACGTCCCAGACGGGGGTCAGACCGTCGGGAAGCGGCGCCAATTTACCGAGATCGACATGGCTTTCTCC
>JAEUOJ010000016.1 GCA_016789495.1 Accumulibacter sp.
CGGTGTTGCGCGAGTTCGATCGTCTGCATCGGACGTACCATGCCTGGAAGCCCTCGGAACTCAGCGCGCTCAACGACGCGCTGGCCGCTTCCCGGCCCAAGCAGGTGACGCCGGAAATGGCGACGTTGCTGGTCGACGCGCAACGGCTGTCGCGGCTCAGCGAGAATCTGTTCGATCCCGGCATCGGCCGTCTGATCGCCCTGTGGGGATTTCAATCGGACGATCTGCCGACCGCCCTGCCGGATGAGCGGGCATTGGCCGGCTGGCAAGCCAGCCGGCCCGGTATCAGCGATCTGATCGTCGAGGGGCAGTGGGTGCGCAGTGGCAAACGCGGCGTGGCCGTCGATTTCGGCGGCTATCTGAAAGGAGTGGCGCTGGATCGGGCCGCGGCATTGCTCAGATCGCAAGGGGTGCATGACGCCTTGATCAACATCGGCGGCAACGTCATGGCGCTGGGTACGCGTCAGGGCGAGCCGTGGCGGGTCGGGATCCAGCATCCCCGCCAAGCGGGGGCTTTGGCGACGTTGGAGCTGGCCGATGGCGAGGCGATCGGCACCTCGGGAGATTACCAGCGCTACCTGGAGGTCGACGGCAAGCGCTACTGCCATCTGCTCGACCCGCGCAGCGCCAGTCCGGTGACGCATACTCAAGCGTTGACGGTGCTGATTCCGGCTGGCGAACAGGCCGGCACGCTATCCGATGTGTGGTCGAAACCCTTGTTCATCGCCGGCGACGATTGGCCACGTCTGGCCCGGCGGCTGGGGGTGACGCAAGCGCTGCGCATCGACGCCTCCGGGCGGCTGCAAGTCACAACGGCGTTGCAGCGGCGGCTGATCTACGTCGGCAAGGAACCGGCGGGCAGCCAAATAATCCCTTGAACAAACGGCCCACCGGCCGCCCCGCTCCGGACGGAATCGCTTAGAATGGCGCACTGCGGCTAGGAACTTTGGCGATGATCGGTATCTTTCTGATTACACACGGGACATTGGGCGAGAGTCTGATTCAGAACGTTTGCCACGTGCTCAACAGACGGCCACCGCGGATCGCACAATTGGGCGTGGCGGCGCAGGACGATCCGCTGGACATCCTGCCGCTGGCGCGCCTGCTGCTCGCAGAGGTCGATGCCGGCCATGGCGTGTTGGTGATGACCGACGTCTATGGCGCGACGCCGGGCAATCTGGCGCTCAAATTGATCGAACCGGGCCGCATCGAGGCGGTCGCCGGCGTCAATCTGCCGATGCTGCTGCGGGCGCTGACCTATCGCGAACGCGGAATGGAAACAATCTTGCAGAAGGCGATCAGCGGTGCCCGCGACGGGGTGATCCAGTTGCCGTCCGCCTGATATCGCAAAAGGAAATGGGAGGTGCAGATGGTACGCGCTGAAGCGGCGATTCAAAACAAACTGGGCCTACATGCCCGCGCCTCGGCCAAACTGACCCAATTGGCCAGTCGCTTTTCCAGCGAGGTGTGGATGGAAAAGGGCGGGCGGCGGATCAACGCCAAGAGCATCATGGGAGTGATGATGCTCGCGGCGGGCAAGGGCTCGACGGTGGTCGTCGAAACCAGCGGCGAAGACGAACAAGTCGCCAACCACGCCATCCTGGAACTGATCGCCGATAAATTCGGCGAAGGGGAATGACCCGGTGAGTTTTACGCTGCACGGCCTGGCGGTTTCCGGTGGCATTGCCATCGGCCGCGCGCACCTGATGTCGCACGCGACGCTCGAAGTGTCGCATCTGGTGATTGCCCCGCGCCTGGTGGACAAGGAGATTGCCCGCTTCGAACAGGCCATCGAGCGGGTACGGAGCGAGTTTTCGGCGCTGAAGGGACGGATGCAGAACGCTTCCGCCGAATTCGGCGCCTTCATCGATCTGCATTCGATGATCCTGGCCGACCCCGAACTGTCGGAAACGCCCAAACAGCTCATCCGCGAACGACGCTGCAATGCCGAGTGGGCGCTTGCCCAGCAAATGGAATTGCTGGTCGACCAGTTCGAGAGTTTCGAGGATCCCTACTTGCGCGAACGCAGCTACGACGTCCGGCAGGTGGTCGAGCGAGTGATCAAGGAACTCGTCGGTCAGCCCGGGCGGATGGCGGTGCGCACCGGCAAGGGGACCAAGGAAGAAAACCTGATCGTCGTCGCGCACGATCTCTCGCCGGCTGACGTCATTGCCTACAAGGAACATCACTTCGCCGCTTTCGTGACCGACGTCGGCGGGTCGACCTCGCACACGGCGATTCTGGCGCGCAGCCTGCGCATTCCCGCCGTTCTTGGCTTGCTCAACGCCCGGCAACTGGTCCGCGACAAGGAAATGTTGATCGTCGACGGCACGCGAGGGGTGCTGATCGTCAATCCGGACGAACGCGTTCTCGAAGAATATCGGCTGCGCAAAAGCCAGATCGAACTCGAGCGGAGCAAGCTGCGGCGCCTGAAGACCGCCCGTTCAGCGACGCTCGACGGCATCGACATCGATCTGCACGCCAACATCGAATTGCCGGGTGACATCGCGGCCGCGCTCGACGGCGGGGCCGAAGGGGTCGGGCTGTTCCGTACCGAATTCCTGTTTCTCGATCGCGGCGACATGCCGACCGAGGACGAGCAGTTCGAGGCCTACCGCAAGGTGGTCAAGGGAATGGCCGGGCGACCGGTGACCATCCGCACCTTCGATCTCGGTTACGACAAGGATCTGCACCCGGAAAAAGTGCTCGGCGGCCGGCTGCAAAGCAATCCTGCGCTCGGCTTGCGCGCCATTCGGCTGTCGCTATCCGAGCCGAAGATGTTTCAGACACAACTGCGCGCCATCCTGCGCGCCTCCAAGTACGGCAAGATCAAGCTGCTGATTCCGATGCTGTCGCAGGCGCACGAAATCGACCAGACGCTGGCGGCGATCGAACGCGCCAAGGCCGGTCTGCGCATCGAGCGCACGCCGTTCGACGAAGCGATCTCGGTCGGTGCGATGATCGAGATTCCGGCGGCGGCGCTGGCGGTCGGGCTTTTTCTGCGCCGGCTCAATTTCCTGTCGATCGGCACCAACGACCTGATCCAGTACACCCTGGCCATCGACCGCAGCGATGAGCAGGTCTCGCAACTCTACGATCCGCTGCATCCGGCGGTGCTGATGCTATTGGCGCACACCATCGCCAGCGCCGAGAAAGTCGACATTCCGGTGTCGATCTGTGGCGAACTGGCCGGCGACCCCACCTTGACCCGGCTGCTGATCGGCATGGGGTTGCGCCAGTTCTCGATGCATCCGGCGCAGATTCTGGCGGTCAAACAGCGGATCATGCAAAGCAACTACGCCGAACTGGCGCCGCTGGTCCGCCGGATGCTGCGCAACGAGGAACCCGGCAAAATCAGGGAGCAGCTCGACAAGCTCAACGCGTGATTTGACTTTTCGACGGGCGGCGGGTAACTTTCGCGCCCTTGGCGCCGATTTGAACGATCAGCTTGCGGGCGCTTGATAAATACGGCTAAAGCGCGGCAAACCCAGTCCGCCAGTCCAGTCGGCTGGGTTTTTTTGTTGGCCCTCAATTTTCGATACGGTCAGGTATGTCAGCAGAGAACTCGGTCGGTTGCGTCACTCCGCAGACGGTTCATTTCAATGGTCCGCTTCGCCTGCGCAGCGGTGCCGTCTTGCCCGCTTTCGAGTTGGCGTACGAGACCTACGGCACGCTCAACGCTGCCCGATCGAACGCGGTGCTGGTTTGCCATGCCCTTTCCGGCAGCCACCATGTCGCCGGGTGCTACGCCGACGACCCTGAGAACATCGGTTGGTGGGACAACCTGATCGGTCCCGGCAAGCCGTTGGATACCAACACGTTTTTCGTCGTCGGCGTCAACAACCTCGGCGGATGCTACGGTTCGACCGGGCCGCTGTCGATCAATCCGGAAACCGGTCGCCGCTATGGGGCGGCGTTTCCGCTGGTGATGGTCGAGGACTGGGTGGCGGCGCAGGCCCGGCTGGCCGACCACCTCGGCATCGATACCTGGGCCGCGGTGATCGGCGGCAGCCTCGGCGGCATGCAGGCGCTGGAATGGTCGCTGCAGTTTCCGGACCGCATCCGTCATGCGCTGGTGATCGCCTCGGCGCCGAAGCTGACCGCGCAGAACATCGCTTTCAACGAAGTCGCGCGACAGGCGATCCTGTCCGACCCGGACTTTCATGACGGCTATTACGCCGATCACGGCGTCATTCCGGTCAAGGGCCTGCGTCTGGCGCGGATGGTTGGCCACATCACGTATTTGTCCGACAGCCAGATGGCCGAAAAATTCGGCCGTCAATTGCGGCACGGGCAGCACCGCTTCAGTTACGACATCGATTTCGAAATCGAATCGTATCTGCACCATCAGGGCAACAAGTTCGCCGGTTTTTTCGACGCCAACACCTACCTGATGACCACCAAGGCACTCGACTACTTCGATCCGGCTTACGATTATCAAGGCAACCTGGCGGCGGCGCTGGCGCGCGCCAAGGCGCGTTTTTTCGTCGCCAGCTTCACCACCGACTGGCGCTTCGCGCCGGCGCGATCGCGCGAAATCGTCTTTGCCTTGCTGCACAACCGTCTGCGTGTGGTATACGCCGAAATCGATTGCGATGCCGGTCACGATTCGTTCCTGCTCGACGACAAGCATTACCACGCCGTCCTGCGCGCCTATCTGGAGAATATCGTCGTATGACCGAGCACGAGAGAAAGATCAAGGCCGAGCAACGCGAACGCTTCGATTTCGCGGTCATCGCCGGCTGGATTCCGCCCGGCGAACGGGTGCTCGACCTCGGTTGCGGTGACGGCAGGCTGCTGCGCTATCTGAAGGAAACGCGCGACGTTTCCGGCTACGGCGTCGAGATCGACCACGACAGCATCCTCGGCTGTCTGCGTAACGGCGTCGATGTCATTCAGATGAACATCGACAGCGGGCTGTCCGGTTTCGAGGACCGCTCGTTCAACCATGTGATCATTTCCCAGGCCTTGCAGACCATGCGCGCCACCGAGCACATTCTTTGCGAAATGCTGCGCGTAGCCGAGGAGGCGGTGGTCAGCTTTCCGAATTTTGCCTATCGCAACAACCGGACGGCGATCGCCAGCGGCCGCATGCCGGTTTCCGAGGACCTGCCTTACGACTGGTTCGACACGCCCAACGTCCGCTTCTTCACCATCGCCGATTTCGAGGAGCTGTGCGCCCGGTTGGGCATCGAAATTCGCGAGCGTCTGGCCTTCGACGAACTGGGCCGACCAGTGGCCGACGATCCCAACCTCAACGGCAGTCTGGCGTTCTATCGACTCGGACGCCGCGCTTGAAACCGGTCTGGTGGCGGCTGCTGTTCACCCGGCGGATGCTGATCTGCGTATTCACCGGTTTCAGCTCGGGTCTGCCCCTTTATCTGCTGCTCAATCTGTTGCCGGCCTGGCTGCGCAGCGAAGGCGTCGATCTGAAGACGATCGGTTTTTTCGCGCTGATCCAGTTTCCCTACACCTGGAAGTTCCTCTGGGCGCCGCTGCTCGACCGCTACCGTCTGCCGCTCGGCCGCCGCCGCGGCTGGATGCTACTGTCGCAGATCGGCCTGTTGATCTCGATCGGCCTGCTCGGCGGATTCTCCCCGGCCAGCCAGTTGACGCCGGTGATCGGGCTGGCGGTGTTGCTGGCGTTTCTGTCGGCGACGCAGGATGTGGCGCTGGACGCCTTTCGACGCGAGATTCTCGACGACAACGAGCTCGGCCTCGGCAATTCGGTGCATGTCAACGCCTACCGCATCGCCGGCCTGGTCCCGGGCTCCTTGTCGTTGATTCTTGCCGATCTGCTGCCCTGGGGACAGGTGTTCTGGATCACCGCCGCCTTCATGCTGCCCGGCATGCTGATGGTGCTGCTGGTCGGCGAGCCGGTGGTCGGCGGCACGCCGAAGACCCTGCGGCAGGCGGTGGTCGAGCCGTTCCACGAATTCATCGGCCGCCAAGGTGTCGATGGCGCGCTGTTGATTCTTGGCTTCATCTTTCTATACAAGCTCGGCGATTCGCTGGCCACCGCGCTGGCGACGCCGTTCTACCTCGATCTCGGTTTCAGCAAGACCGACCTCGGCCTCATCGCCAAGCATGCCGGTCTGTGGCCGGCGGTCTTCGGCGGGCTGCTCGGCGGGCTGTGGATGGTCAAGCTGGGAATCAACCGCGCGCTGTGGCTGTTTGGTGCTGTCCAGGCGCTGACCATTCTCGGCTTCGCCTGGCTGGCCTGGCGCGGCGTGCCGACGCCGGTCGGCCTGGAGGACCGCGTGGCGCTGGCGGCGGTGATCGGCGCCGAGTGCCTGGGCGTCGGCCTGGGAACGGCGGCCTTTGTCGCCTTCATCGCCCGTGCCACTCACCCGGCGTTCACCGCCACTCAGTTCGCGCTGTTCACCAGTCTGGCCGCCGTGCCGCGCACCTTCATCAACGCCAGCGCCGGCGCCCTGGTGCAGGCGTTGGGCTGGGTCAATTTTTTCGTGCTTTGCTTCGTCCTGGCGCTGCCGGGAATGCTGCTGCTGCTCAAGGTGGCGCCGTGGAACGATCGGCCGACGTCGACCGGCTGATCGCCGCGGCCCGCCAATTGTCGGCGTCCTTGGCCGACTTGCGTTTTGCGCCGCCGGTCAGCCATGTCTACGATCCCTTGACTTACGCCTGGGCGGCACATGCCGACTATCTGCGCCGTTACGGCGCCGGCAGGAAACGGGTGATCTTTCTCGGCATGAATCCCGGACCATTCGGCATGGTGCAATGCGGCATCCCGTTCGGTGAATTGTCTGTCGTCCGCGACTGGCTGCGCATCTCGGCGCCGATTGGCCGCCCGGTCGTCGAAAATCCAGCCCGTCCGGTCGAGGGCTGGTCCTGCCGGCGTTCGGAAATCAGTGGCCGCCGATTGTGGGGCTTGTTTCAGCAACGTCACGGCACGGCGGAAGCCTTCTTCGCCGAGCACTTCGTCGCCAACTACTGCCCGCTGGCCTTTTTCGACCACGGCCGCAATCTGACGCCGGACAAATTGCCACCGGCGGAGGTGCTGCCGTTGCTCGCCGCGTGCGACGAGCATCTGCGACAAATGGTCGACGTTCTGCGACCGGAATGGCTAATCGGCGTCGGCGGCTTTGCCGAGACACGGGCGGTCGCCGCCCTGGCCGGCCGTGGCGTACGCATCGGCCGCATCCTTCATCCCAGCCCGGCGAGTCCGGCGGCCAACCGGGGGTGGGCGGAGGCGGCGACAGGGCAACTGCTGGCCCTCGGGGTGTGGTGATCGCGCGCCGCGCGCGGGGCTCGATCGCCTTGCCGGCCGGAGTATGATCGCCCGTGCCAGTCAGCGGGCGTCGCCGACATGGTCATGTCATTCGCCCTGGTCCGCGTCCGGTTGGGAACCGCCAACGGTTTGCAGGCGGCATCAGCGATCCGGAGGGCGGGGCGTGTAGCCATAGCGGATCGCCAGTTGCC
>JAEUOJ010000019.1 GCA_016789495.1 Accumulibacter sp.
AAATTGGCGTTGACCGCCACCCCACCGGCGTCATAAAGCTGGCCGATGACCCCTGGGCCAGACCCGTCGACGCCGCTGGAGTCCTCCCAGGTCACGACAAAACCGCCGTCACCTTTGGCCGCCACGCGCACGTTGGCCTGGTTCGAGCTGGTGACGCCGTTGATCTTGAATTCGTTGCCAACAGCCACGCCCGAATGCGTGTAGCGCTGGCCATACACCCCCGTGCCGCTGCCATCCTGTCCTTCGGAATTCCACACCGTCACGTAACTGCCGTCGCTCAGCACCGCAATCTGCGGACCATCCTGCGTGCTGCTGTGATAGGTGTTGACATACTCTTCGCCATAAACCACCGGCGCACCATCGAGGTTGGCGGTCACATTGATCGTGACGCTCGAAGCCGACGATGCGCCGCCATCGCCATCCGACAAACGGATACCCACGGTGCGCGAAGCCGCCGGACTTTGCGAAGTGCTAGCGTAGGTGAGATTCTGGATGAGGTCTTCGACTGCCTCGGCGGTGGCATTGGCGTTGAGGTTGATCACCAGATTGGCGCCGTTGATCCCGTTCTGCGATCCCGCGGCGATGGTGCCGATGAGCGTGCCGCCGTAACTGATGTTATTGCCGGAGACACCAATCTGAGCGAAGCCGTTGCCCTGGTGGCGCACTCCCAACTGATCGGTGGCCTCGCCGCCCTGGACGTAGAACAAGTCCAACCGCCCGCCGGCGAAGTTGGCGGAATCGAGATCGGTGACACTGACCGCGGGGTCGATCACTTGCGGCGCCGCGTTCACCAGATTTTCGGCAAACGTCACCATGCCCGAGAAATCACCCACCGTGGGATCGGCTTGGCGCGGCAGTTCCAGTGGATCACCGAAGATTTGCTGGACAATTTCGTAAGAACCATTGCCAGTCGCGGAGTTGTCGATGTCCTGATACACCACGACGTAATTACCTTGGCCGAGATCGGCAATCGCCGGCTGTTGCTCCGTGCTGGTCGTCGGCGAACTCAACTTGACCTGCCCCGTGACAGGATTGCCGGACGCATCGTATTCACGGACATAAACATCTTGTGTCGATCCCGAAACGCTGAGGTCGTAATAGTCGTTATACCAGGTGACCACAAAACCACCAGTCGACAGACCCGTCACATCGGGCTGATATTGCCCACCGGTGGTTGTTTGATTCACCAGGAACTCGGGACCGACCTTGGCGCCGGCCGCATTGAAACGCTGGCCATAGACACCCGCGCTGGAACCGTCCTGCGAGTCCGAACGCCAAGCCACCACAAAACCGCCATCGCTCAGCGTGGCCACACGGGCTTCATATTGCGCATTGGCGGTCGCGGTGTTGATCAGGAAGGTGTCGGACAACACGCCAGCCGCGCTCACCCGGCGTCCATACACGCCGTAGGAACTGCCATCGCCGCCTAGCTGATCGGTCCACACGATCACCAGGTCGCCGTTGGCATACGAAGCAATGTCGGGGTCGGTCTGCGTGCTAACCTGCGCCGTACCGGGCGCGCCGGGAACGGTGCTGATCCGGGTCTCGGGGGCCACCTGATTGCCCGCGTTGTCGAAGCGACGCAGGTAAATGTCATAGCCATTGCCGCCTGCATTCCCGAATGACGACCACACGACGGCGAAACCACTGCCATAACCCGCCGTGGCCGGGCTGTTCTGCGTGCTGTTGGTGGTGGTATTCACCACAAAGTTGGCGCCCACGGTCAGTCCGTTGGCGTCATATCGCTGCGCGATGATGCCTTGACCGGAACCGTCGATACCGGAACTGTCTTCCCAGGTCACCACGAAACCGCCATTACCGGTTGCGGCCACGCGCGCATTGCCTTGAGTGGAATCGGTTACGGTATTAATGCGAAATTCCGGACCTACCGGCACGCCCGAATGAGTGTAACGCTGACCATAAACGCCGGTGCTGCTCCCGTCTTGTCCTTCGGAGTTCCAGATGACGACGTAGGTTCCGTCGGTCAACACCGCGACCTGCGGCGCTTGTTGGTTGTTGGTTTTGTAAGTATTTAGCTGTTGTTCACCGTAGACGTTCATGATGATTCCCTCTGCAATTGTGAGTATGTCGAGCGCCGGCAAGTCGGGCATCACAAAACCAACTCATTCAAGAAGCGTCTTGGTCTTGGATGCCTATCGGATTTGCAATTCCCAAGCAATAATCGTGCTAGAAAAATTTTATCTTATTAAAATTAATACGTTACAGTCTAGCCAGTAAATTTTATCCCCATGCCGCAGCAAGGGAATCAAGATTGCCGCCTGGCATTTTATTGAAAAATAATAGCATTTTCAAAAGGTTACAAATGAATCATTTCATCTCGAGTTATTTGCTTCACTTCTAGCCTCGAACAACTGTAAATTTTTCCGACAATCCTGTCACGACAGCCCCGCCAGGAATCACGTCGATTCTGGTGATACAAAATAGATAAATAATTCAATAGCCTCGCCTTGGGAGAACTCTCAGAGAAAGCGACGGCCCGGCTTGAGTCTGAAGGTCAGTCGCGCCTACCGACAGAGTTCGTATCGGCACCGGTCAGAATGCTGACAGCGGAGCGCCAAGGCAGTGAAAACGCTATCGGCAAGATGATCCCGGGCGAAATGGCGATACTCGATATCGTCTGTGTTCACGCGATAGGCACTGATTGCCGCCAAAAGCGACGCGCCTGCGCGCAAGGCTAGCGCAGGGAGCTTCGCTATCGCGGTTTTGGCATTGTGGGCATCAACCGAGCCGCACGCCAAAGTCTCAGCAAACCCTGCCGGGCGAACAGTTTCGGATGCGTGATGACCGGCATCGCAATCCGTGCGTGTATCCAATCCAGAGTTCAAGGCACGAGCTGGCGGACATGTCGACGAGCTGAACCACCCTGGGCGGCAAATCAAGCCACTTGTGCGCTGCCAAACACCAGCGAGTACCCGTACGCTTTGGGTTCGGCAAACCCTGGGCAGTTTGCCCGATTGGCCAACTGGGCAAGTTCTTTCAGGTCGCCTCGATAGCGCAGATAGAGCGCGATCAATTCCCGAAGGCTCTGCGCCGGGAGCCGCTTGGCACGTAGACAAACATGAAGCTCACCGTCGCGGCCTTGAACGGAGATTACCCCGGAAATGGACTCCGACCATGAGAAAAAGGCGGTTTCGTCACCGGGGGAGAAGTAATGCCTAGGCGCATGCCAGATCAGAGTCACCATGTTCGTCCCAATGTAGACAATGTGGATCCAGACTGACCACAAGGGCGGGTTGCGCCAGTCCGGCAGGGTACAGTGCTCCGCACTCGGGCTTACGCGCCCTGCGCTGGCAGGTCAGGTCGAGCGAAATCTCTCCGCATGCGCTACCAAATTCGCCACCAAGGCTTCGCACGCGCAAAGTGCAGTAGTGGCACAGACTCCAGGTCTTTGACAAAGTCCAGCGACGCGACAATTCCCATGCCAGGAAAGCAGCCCGCGAAGACTTTTCCTTTGGGCGGGTTGCTGTACGACAAGTCGCCCTCGCCGATCAGTTTGTATCTGGAAGAAGAAAAAAGGGTTTTTACGAACTCCGCGGCGGCCGACACGGGCGTAAGAAACTATCCGAGGCTCGACTCATCGGTGTTTGCCCCGCCACCATCGAAGGCATGGGGACTTTCGGCTGTTGCGGCGGGTCCAACGCCCGAAACGTCCGCCTTGGCGAGGATCCAGCGGCAGACCGTTCCCGCAAGGATCGCATTGGAACCTGGCATTGGGCCGCAGCCTCTTCCCGGCGGTCGGCCCAAGGTCTTCTCAATGAATTCCACGGGTGCCCCTCTCTCGCAATGCCGAGCAATACCGGTTTCTGTGAGGCGTGACAACGGACAGTTGCTCAGGAAAGCCTTCGATTTCGCGACCCGTCGTTCAACCTCGCTCACCCGCGGTGCTTCTGTTTCCACGCACCAAGGCGTCCAGCGCATCGGCCAGGCTCAGCACCGTGCGGTCGGGATTGTGCAGCTTTTCCAGCCCGAATAGGCCGATACGGAAGGTGTGGAACTCCGCTCCTTCGTTGCACTGCAGCGGAACGCCGGCCGCGATCTGCACGCCGACCTCCAGAAATTTCCGGCCGGACTGGATCTCGGGGTCGTCGGTATAGCTGACGACGACACCCGGCGCCTGAAACCCTTCCGCCGCGACGCTCTTGAAACCGCGACTGGCAAGCAGCGCCCGGACACGGACGCCGAGTTCGTTTTGTTCCCGGCGTACGCGCTCGAAACCGTAGTTTTCTGTTTCACGCATCACCTCGCGCAGGACGGCCAGGGCGTCGGTAGGCAGGGTCGCATGGTAGGCATGGCCGCCGCCTTCATAGACTTCCATGATCTGCAGCCATTTTTTCAAATCACAAGCGAAACTGCTGCTGTCGGTGAGATCGATGCGCGAACGCGCGCGCTCGCTGAGCACGACCATCGCGCAACACGGAGAGCCATTCCAACCTTTCTGTGGCGCGCTGATCAGCACATCGATGTCGTTGGCCGGCATATCGACCCACACCGCCCCCGAAGCGACGCAATCGAGAACAAACAAGCCATCGACCGCGCGAACGGCATGTCCCAGAACCTGCAGATAGTCGTTGGGCAGGATCATCCCTGACGAGGTTTCGACATGCGGGGCGAATACGATGTCCGGTTTTTCAGCGTGGATGCGGGCAACCACGTCTTCGATCGGCGGGGGGGCGAACGGCGCCTGGGAATCGTTGCCCTGGCGAGTGGCGGTCATGACGATCGATTCCGCGGCGATCCGCCCGGTCTCGAGGATCTGCGTCCAGCGATAACTGAACCAACCATTGCGAATGATCAGGCACTTCTTGTCGTTGGCGAACTGACGAGCGACGGCTTCCATGCCGATGCTGCCGTTACCCGGAACGATGATCGCCGCCGCACCGTTGTAGACGCTCTTCAGAATCCGCGCGATGTCCTTCATCACCCCCTGAAAGCGCTTCGACATGTGGTTCAGCGATCGGTCGGTATAGACCACCGAATACTCGAGCAGGCCATCGGGGTCGGGCTGGGGCAACAATGCGGGCACGATAGTCTCCAATTCAATGATTCCGAAAAATCGACGGTGAGGTGCCAACCCGCCGGATGCGGCGCACACGGTCAAGGCCAGCGCATGGCCATCACCGACGATTTCAAACGGAATTAACTCGGCCGTTAGCGACCGCAAGGGCGGCAGCATAGCGCCAACGCCGGATGTCGCGCTAGTCGCTGGCTTCGGCCGTGGCGGGAATCTCGGCGACAGAATGGATTGGCGAGCAACGGGAAGTCAACCGCCGAATAACTCTGCGCCAGTCAAGAAATTGAAATGTCGAAGATTTCCACCGCACGACAGCGGGAACCAGAAGAGCCTAATTTTTTCAGAACTTCCCCGCCCGGCTGTCGGACTGTTCCCCGTCGATGGCAGGGCATGGAACAGCGACCGATTTTTTTTGGCATACCGCGCCAATAGCCCACACCATTCGCCTGCCACCCGAAAACACGGCGTTTGTCTCCCTGATCTTGCGCGTCGCCCCGACCCTGCCGACAGGCGGCCCAAAGGCCAGCGATAGGCTTGAACAAGCCCGGCCATTCACCGCCGCCCCTCGTCACGCGCCGCCAGATAAATTCCCGACAGCAGCAGCACGACGCCGACAGCCTGCGCGCTGGCGAACGATTCGTCGAAGAACAGCCAGGCCAACAGCGCGCTGCCGACAGGCTCGCCGAGGGTGACCACGGCGATGAAGGTCGGCGAAACATATTTCAGCGCCCAGTTGTAGGCGCTGTGACCGAGCAACTGCGGCCCGATCGCCAGCCCGACGGCGACGAGGTAGGCGGCACCCGCGTAGCCGGTCAACGCCAAGCCGCTGCCCAGGCAAGCGAGCAGCAGAAAAATCGCGGCGCTACCGTAGGCCAGCGCAAGGTAGGTTGACAGCGGCAGATCGGCACGCAGACGCCGACCGAACAGCAAGTAGGCCGAAAAACACCAACTGCCGGCGACAGCCAGAAAGTTGCCGAGCAGCGGTTGGCTGCCGACCGGGTGATGCTGGCTGTCGCTCCAGAAAATCAGCAGGCTGCCAACCAGTGAAACGGCACCGCCGACCAACAGCCCCCGGCCCGGCCGCTCGCCGAAGAGCAGAAATGAAGCGAGACCGATCCACAACAGGTTGGTGGTCACCAAGGCGGTACTGCTGGCCACCGAGGTGTATTCGAGCGAACGAATCCAGGTGGCGAAATGCAGCGCCAGGCAAGCGCCGGCGCCGACGGTCAACCGCCATTGCCGGCCGGTCAGATTGCCCAGGCGGCCACCCGACTGCCAGATGGCGAGCGGCGCGATCAGCAGCGCGGCACCAGTCAGGCGCAAGGTGGCGATGACCAGTGACGGCAGGCCATAGCCCTGCGCGAAACGCGCCAGGATGGCGCCGAAGGAGATCGCCAGCAAACCGCCGCCGAGTACCAGCAACGGCAGCCAGCGCGGCGGCGCGGCGGTCATGCGCCAGGCGCCTGTCGACCTTGCGCGATCGGCGCAACAGGGCGGGGACGGCCTTTCACGGTTTGAAGGCACATGACCTGCCCATGTTCCAGAAAATCGGCCGGGGAAAGGGGGACCGATTTTCCCCCGGCATCGTAGATCCGTTTCAAGTCCGCCAGCTTCCTAGGCGACAGGACGGGCTTCACCGCCGGCGAGATAGGCGGCATGCACTTCCGGGTTGGCGAGCAGTTCGCTGCCGCTGCCGGAAAGGACGATCCGCCCCTGTTGCAGCACGTAGCCGCGGTGCGCGACGCGCAGCGCGTGGTGGGCGTTCTGTTCGACGAGCAGGATGGTCATGCCGTGGTCGCGGTTGAGTTCGCGAATGGTCTGAAAAATCTTCTTGATGTACAGCGGCGCCAGTCCCAGCGACGGCTCGTCGAGCAGCAGCAATTGCGGTCGACTCATCAGCGCCCTGGCGATGGCCAGCATCTGCTGTTCGCCGCCAGACAAGGTGCCGGCGCGCTGCTGACCGCGTTCTTCGAGTATCGGGAACAGCGCGTGCATGCGACGCAAATCGACTGCGAAATTGCTCGTTTCAGCGAGCACCGCGCCCATCTGCAGATTTTCGATCACCGTCATCCGTGGAAAAATCCGTCGACCTTCGGGAACCAGGGCAATGCCGCGGCGCGCGATGTGGTGTGTCGCCAGGCCGGTGATATCCTCACCGTTGAAGACGATACGCCCGGCCGAGGCGCGCGGCTGACCGAAAATGGTGGTCATCAGCGTCGATTTGCCAGCGCCGTTGGCGCCGATCAGTGTCACCACTTCGCCCACCTGGACGTCGAGATCGACGCCATGCAGCGCGTGGATGTGACCGTAATGGGCATGCGCGCCCGACAGTTGCAGCATCATCGCGCGCTCTCCAGCGGCGGCAGTTCGTCGGCGTCTTCTTCGCCGAGATACGCCTTGATCACGTTCGGGTCGCGCTGGATCGCCAGCGGCGGTCCTTCGGCGATCTTGCGTCCGTAGTTGAGCACGCAGATGTGGTCGGAGACGGTCATCACCACGCTCATGTCGTGCTCGATCAGCAGGATGGCGATTCCTTCGTCGCTCGCCAGGCGCTTGAGCAAGTCGTTGAGTTCGGCCGATTCGCGCGGGTTGAGCCCGGCGGCCGGTTCGTCGAGGCACAGCAGCAGCGGATCGACGCACAACGCGCGGGCGATCTCGATCCGCCGTTGCAGGCCGTAAGGCAGCGCGCCGGTGGCGGTGTCGGCGTGATCGAGCAAGCCGAGCCGGCCCAGCCAGCTCACCGCCTTGTCGATCGCCCGTTGCTCGGCGCGACGGTAGGCCGGCAAAGCGAGCAGTCCGGCGAGCGAGAAACGCGACGCCCCCTGCAAGACGTTGTGCTGGGCAACGATCAGGCTTTCGAGCACCGTCATCTTCGGGAACAGGCGGATGTTCTGGAAGGTGCGAACCACTTGGGCGCGGCGTGCCACCTGGTGGCTGGGCAACTGTTCGAGACGCAGCGTGCCGTGTTGCGGATGATGCAGGCGGACACTGCCGACGGTGGGCTTGTAGAAACCGGTCAGGCAGTTGAAGAAGGTGGTCTTGCCGGCGCCGTTCGGGCCGATGACGCCGGTGATCCGGCGAGCGGCAACGTCAAGCGACAGGTCGTCGATCGCCAGCAATCCACCGAAGCGCATCGTCAAGCGCTCGACGCTGAGCAGCGGGCCGTCGTCTCGCGGGGCGTCATGCCGGGCGGCGTTCATCGCGGCGCTCCGCTATCGTCGGCCGCCGGCCGATGACGCAGGGTCGGCTGGCGATGCGCCAGAATGCCGCCGGGTTTCCAGATCATGATCAGGATCATCGCCGCGCCAAAGAGCAGCATCCGGTATTCGGCGAAATCGCGACCGAGCTCCGGCAGCAGGACCAAGACCAGCGAGGCGAGAACGACGCCCAACTGGCTCCCCATGCCGCCGAGGACGACGATCGCCAGGATGATCGCCGATTCGTTGAAGGTGAATGATTCCGGCGAAATAAAGCCTTGCCGGGCGGCGAAAAACACTCCGGCGAAACCGCCGAGCATCGCGCCGATGGCAAAGGCCGACAGTTTGACGTAGGTCACGTTCATTCCCAGCGCCTTGCAGGCGATTTCGTCCTCGCGCACCGCCTCCCAGGCCCGACCGATCGGCAGCCGGCGCAGCCGTGAAACGAAGAGGTTGGTCAGCAGTGCCAGGGCGAGGATCAGGTAATACAGAAAAACGATACGGTGACTCGGCGAAAACTCCAGACCGAAAAAGGCGGCGAAGGTCGGCTCGTCGCCCGGCGGCTTGAACGGCAGGCCGAAGAAAGATGGCCGCGGAATCGAGGTGATGCCGTTCGGTCCGCCCGACATCTCGGTCCAGTTGACCAGGATCAGGCGAATGATTTCGCCGAAACCGAGGGTGACGATCGCCAGATAGTCGCCGCGCAGACGCAAAGTCGGCCAGCCAAGAATGATGCCGAATGTCGCCGCCACCGCGCCGGCAACCGGCAACGCCTGCCAGAACCCCCAACCGAGCTGCGTCGACAGCAGCGCATAGCTGTAGGCACCGACGGCGTAGAAAGCGACATAGCCGAGGTCGAGCAGGCCGGCAAGACCGACGACGACGTTCAGTCCCCAGCCGAGCATGACGTAGATCAGTACGGTGGTGGCGGTATCGACGAGATAACGGTTGTCGGTGAAAAACAGCGGCAACAACAAGGCGACGGCCAGCGCGCCCCAGCCCATCCGGCGCAGCAGGCGGCTGGCGGCGGTTTGACGGCCGACGGTCGGCGAATCGGTCCTCTCCAGCGCCTGCCGCCGCCGTTGCAGGCGGTCGAGAGCGTAGCGCAGCGCCAGTCGGCCGAAGAAACAACCGCCGACGAAAGCGGCCAGCAGCGGCCAGCGACTGGCGACCCGCAATGCGCCGCCCTGGTCGACGGTGGTCAGTCCGATCATCGGAATACCGAGCAACAGGGCGATGAGAGCCACCGCCGCGGCGTCCTTGAGCCGCATTGCCGCCGAAGGCTGGTTTTCCTGCAGCACCAGCGCGGTCATCAGACTTTCTCCACTTCCGGACGACCGAGCAGGCCGGAGGGACGGAACATCAGCACCAGGATCAGGATGGCGAAAGTGGCGACGTCCTTGTATTCCGCCGATAAATACGCCGCCCAGAACGCTTCGATCAGGCCAATGATCAGTCCGCCGAGCATCGCGCCCGGTAACGAGCCGATGCCCCCGAGCACCGCAGCGGTGAACGCCTTGATCCCGGCGACGAAGCCGATGAAGAAATCAACGACGCCATAGTAGACGGTGACCATCACCCCGGCGACGGCAGCCAGCGCGGCGCCAAGCATGAAGGTCAGTGAGATGGTGCGGTCGACGTCGATGCCGAGCAGCGCGGTCATCGTCCGGTCCTGTTCGCACGAGCGTTGCTGGCGGCCGAAGGAGGTGCGGGTGATCAGCCAGGTGAAAGCGGCCATCAACGCAACGGTAACGACGACGATCAGGATTTGCGAGTACGCCAGCCGGACGGTGAACCCGTCCACGGTCATCAGGTCGACGCCGCCGACCAACACCGGCGCAATCGGTTTGACGCGGGCCCCCTGCGTCAACTGGACCATGTTCTGCAGGAAGATCGACATGCCGATCGCCGAAATCAGCGGCGCCAACCGCGTCGAGCCGCGCAGCGGCCGGTAGGCGGTACGTTCGACCGTCCAGCCATAAACGGCGGTGAACAGCACCGTCACCAGCAGCACCAGCAGCAACGACAGCGGCACCGAGGTGATGCCGAACATCGCCAGCGCGGTGAACGCGGTGACGGCGATGAAGGCGCTGACCATGTAGATGTCGCCGTGCGCGAAATTGATCATGCCGATGATCCCGTAAACCATGGTGTAGCCGATGGCGATCAGACCATAGACCGCGCCTAGGGTCAGGCCGTTGATCAGTTGCTGCAAGGCCAGGGCCATGTCGTCCTCCTTGTCTTGGCCTGCGCGCCGGCGGCGTTCAGGCGGGTTGGCCGGATCAAGCGGCGTGGTCGCCCTGCCCCGCCGCCAACCGGCGCCTGGTGGGGGTGGCGGCGGTCAATCATCCCGGTCGAGCGCCATCAATCCGGCATTGCCTCCGGCGGCGGTGGTGTCAACCGACAGCGTCCGTTCACAGGCGAAACGATAGAGATAATGCGGCCCACCAGCTTTCGGCCCAGTTCCCGACAATCCTTCGCCGCCGAAGGGCTGCACGCCAACCACCGCGCCGACGATGTTGCGGTTGATGTAGGTATTGCCCACCGGCAGACGAGCGACGAGGCGGTTGATCGTCTCGTCGATCCGGCTGTGGATGCCGAGCGTCAGGCCGTAGCCGGTATCGGTGATCTGCTGACACACCGCGTCGAGCTGATCGGCCTGCCAGCGGACGACGTGCAGGATCGGCCCGAAAACCTCGCGTTCAAGGCGTGCCAGACTGTCGATTTCGTAAGCTCGCGGCGCGAAGAAAGTAGCGTGGCGGCTGTCCTCGGCGTCACTATGGCAGATGTGGATCGGCCGGGCGAAGCTGTCAAGCCAGCGGGCATGCTTTTCCAGCGTCTGCCGCGCCGCTTCGTCGATCACCGGCCCGACGTCGGTGGCCAGGTCGATCGGGTTGCCGACACGCAATTCCTGCATCGCCCCGGCCAGCAGCTCGATCACCCGGTCGGCGATGTCGGCCTGCACGAACAGCACGCGCAGCGCCGAACAGCGCTGACCGGCCGAGTTGAACGCCGAGGTGACCGCATCGCGGACGACCTGCTCCGGCAGCGCCGACGAATCGGCGATCAGCGCGTTCTGGCCGCCGGTCTCGGCGATCAGCGGCAGCAGCGGTCCGTCTCTGTCGGCCAGCGCACGCGAAATCAGTCGGGCGACTTCGGTCGAACCGGTGAAGGCGACGCCGGCGCACTGGCGGGCGGCCACCAGTGCCGCGCCGATCCGACCGTCGCCCGGCAGCAAGGCCAGCGCATCGGTCGGAACGCCACCGGCGTGCAACAGTTCAACGGCCCGCGCGGCGACCAGCGGCGTCTGTTCGGCCGGCTTGGCGACGACAGTGTTGCCAGCGGCCAGCGCGGCGGCGATCTGGCCGACGAAAATCGCCAGCGGAAAATTCCACGGACTGATGCAGACGAAGACCCCCCGACCGTGCAGCGACAGGCTGTTGCGCTCGCCGGTCGGGCCGGGCAAGGGCAACGGCGCGGCGAATTTCTCCCGCGCCTGTGCGGCGTAATAGCGACAGAAGTCGATTGCCTCGCGCACTTCGGCAACCGCGTCGGCCTGGGTGCGACCGCCTTCACGGACGATCAGCGCCAGCAATTCCGGCAACCGACCTTGCAAACGGTCGGCGGCGGCGTCCAACGCCGCAGCTCGGCGCTCGGCGGGCGTCGCTTGCCAGGCCGGAAACGCGGCCTGTGCGGCCTCCATTGCCAAGGCGACGTGTTCGACGTCGGCTTCGATCACTCGTCCAACGACGTCGCGATGGTCGGCCGGCGAACGCACCGGCCGTTCGGCGCCGCTCTGCCGCTGGCCGCCGATCAACGGCGCCGCCAGGTAGCCGACCGCGCGGCTTCTGTCGATCGCCCTGCGCAATTCGGCGAGGGTCGGTGGGTCGCTCATGTCCAGTCCTTCACTGTTGATCCGTTCGGCGCCGAAAAGATCGCGCGGCAACGGGATGCGCGGCTGCCGCCGGCTGGTTTGCTGCGCCGCCTTGGCCACCGGGTCGGCGATCAATGCGTCGATCGGTAGGTCGGCATCGGCGATGCGGTTGACGAACGAGGAGTTGGCGCCATTTTCCAACAGCCGACGCACCAGATAGGCCAGCAAATCCTCGTGACTGCCGACCGGCGCATACACCCGGCAGGCGCGACCCCAGCGGTCGCCACCAACGATCTGACCGTAGAGCTCCTCCCCCATGCCGTGCAGGCGCTGGTATTCCCAGTCCTCATGCCCGCCGGCGCTGATCGCCAGTTCGGCGACCGCCGCCAGGGTATGGGCGTTGTGCGTCGCGAACGCCGGGTAGAACGCGGCCGGATCGGCGAACAGCCGGCGGGCGCAGGCGATATACGACAGATCGCTATTCACCTTGCGGGTAAACACCGGATAGTCGCGCAGGCCGCGCTCCTGTGTGGCCTTGATTTCAGCGTCCCAATACGCGCCTTTGCACAAACGGACCATCAGCCGCCGTCCAGCGCGGTGCGCCAGGTCGGCGAGCCAGTCGATGATCGGCAGGGCGCGTTTCTGGTACGCCTGGACCGCCAGTCCGAGACCGTCCCAGCCAGCCAACTCGGGTGCCATAGCCAGCGCTTCGATCAGGTCGAGCGACATTTCCAGGCGATCCATTTCCTCGGCATCGATGGTGAAACCGATGTGGCGGGCCTTGGCGCGCAGTGCCAGCGTCTTCACCGCCGGCAGCAATTCGTGGCGCACCCGCGCCTGCTGCGCGACTTCGTAACGCGGATGCAGCGCCGAGAGCTTGATCGAAATCGATGGCGCTTCGACGGTTGGTCGACCCCCGGCTTCGCGACCGATGGCGGCGATCGCCCGGCTGTAGGACTCGAAATAACGCAGGGCGTCGGCGCTGCTGCGTGCCGATTCGCCAAGCATGTCGTAGGAATGACGATAGCCGGTTTTTTCCGCGCCGCGCGCGCGCTCAAGCGCCTCGTCGATGGTGCGACCCATCACGAACTGGCGGCCAAGGATGCGCATCGCGGCGATCACCGCCTGTCGGATCACCGGTTCGCCGGCGCGCGCCACCAGCCGCTTGAGCGTGCCGCCGAGATGACGATCATCGTTGTCGAGGGTGACGATCCGGCCGGTGAGCATCAACGCCCAGGTGCCGGCATTGACGAAGGTGCTGTGCGAGGCGCCGAGGCGCTTTTCCCACTCGGTGTGGCCGATTTTGTCGCGGATCAGCCGGTCCACGGTGTCGGCGTCGGGAATGCGCAGCAAGGCTTCGGCTAGGCACATCAGCACCACGCCTTCGCGTGACGACAGGTCGTAAGTGGCGAGAAAGGCGTCGATGCCACCAGTCTTCAGCCGGCTTTCGCGCACCGTCTGCACCAGCGGCGTCGCCCGCTGGTGGATGCCCTGTTCCTCGGCGGGAGTGAACCGGGCCAGAGAAATCATTTGATCGACGACGCTCGCCTCGTCGATCCGATAATGATCGCGCAGACGCTGACGCAGAAGCTCGGTGGTGGCGTTCATGCGGAATTCACTTGGTGGGTAGCGCGGCGACCTGGAGGTCGCCGGCGTTGGGCGAAAAAAGGCCGGCTGGTCGATCACCGTCGACAGACCCAGTTCGTCGACGGTCTATCGTCAGCGATCATCGCTACGGCGGTCCGGACGGCTAGCCGCCGGACCGCCGGCGCCGCTTACTTCTTCACATAATCGTACTGGCCGCCTTTCCACTGATAGACCATGAACCCCGGCAAGCGGTTGTCCCCCTTGGCGTTGAAGCTCAACCGGCCAATGACGGTATCGAAACTGCCACCGCGGATGGTCTTTTCGAGGTCCTTGTAGGCGGTGCTCTTGGCTTTTTCGGCGGCTTGCGCGAATAGCTGCATCGCCGCGTAGGCGTACATCACGTAACCTTCGGGTTCGATCTTGGCATCGCGGAATTTCTTGACCACGCCAGCGGCGGCGGGATTCTTGCGTGGATCGGGTGCGAAGGTGAACAGCACGTTGTCGGCGGCCGATCCGGCGGCGGTGACCAGTTCGGAATTGGTCAGCGTGTCGCCACCCAACACCACCAATTTCAAGCCCGCCTGCTGCGCCTGGCGCAGGATCAGCGCCACTTCGGTGTGATAACCGCCGAAAGCCATCACCTCGACACCGGCCGATTTCAACTTGCTGACCAGACCGGAATAATCCTTTTCACCGGCGGTGATCGATTCGCGCAAGGTCGGTTTGACGCCCTTGGCCTGCATCGCCTTGGCGATTTCATCAGCCAGGCCCTTGCCGTAAGCGCTCTTGTCGTCGACCACCGCGATCTTGCGGTTCTTGAAGTTCTCGGCCAAGTAATCGCCGGCAACCAGGCCCTGCTGGTCGTCGCGGCCCATGATCCGGAAGATGTTCTGCAGTCCGCGCTCGGTGACCTGCGGGTTGGTCGACACGGTGGCCATCGGGATTTGCGCTTCGTTATACACATCGGACGCCGGAATGGTCGAACTCGAGCACCAGTGACCGTGCATGAAAACGATCTTCTTATTGACCATGGTGTTGGCCACCGACACCGCCTGCTTCGGATCGCAAGCATCGTCGCCGATTTCGAGTTTCAGCTTCTGACCGAGCACGCCACCCTTGGCGTTGATTTCGGCGATCGCCAGTTCGGCGCCTTTGCGGATCTGGTCGCCGGCCGAGGCGTACTGACCGGTCATCGGACCGGCGATCGCCACTAGGTGATCGGCGTAAGCGCTGGCGCAAGCCAGGGCCATCAGGCTGATTCCAGCCAGCATAATCGGTTTGCTCATCGGGTAGTGCCTCCTTGGTTAAGATGATCGTTGAGGGAAATGATAAACGAGTTCGCCGCGGCTAGCAGATGCGCCCGCGTCAGTTCCGCCGCCGCATCGCGATCCCGCTTTGCAAACGCGGCGAGAATCTCGGCGTGCTCGCGCCGGGCGCGGAGTAGTTCATTCTGGCGAGCCAGCCGAGTACGCAGGTAACGCTCGACTTTTTGATACAGGGTACGGATTTCGGCGAGCAGGACCGGCCGGCCGGCGGCCCCGTAAAGCGTGGCGTGGAACAGCCAGTTCGCTTCGCTCCAGCGTGCCGGTTTGTCCTCGCGGTCGAAAGTGTCGAGATGGGCGGCGGCTTCGGCCAGCACGCCGTCGCTGACCAGTGGCGCCGCCAGATAAGCGGCGCGGGCTTCGAGCACCGCGCGGATATCCATATATTCCACAATTTCGCCGCGGGACAATGAGGCGACCACCGCGCCGCGATTACGTTGAAAAGCGACCAACCCCTTGGCTTCGAGGTGTTTGAGCGCCTCGCGGACCGGGATCTTGCTGACCTGGAAATGCGCGGCGATCTCGTCCTGGCGCAGCAGTTCGCCGGCCGGCAACACCCCGTCGACGATCGCCTTCTTCAAGGTGTGCGCGACATGGTCCGATGCGCTCAAACGCGGCGTCTTCGGGCAGGCGACAGGATTGGCGAGCAAAGACATCGGCGACATGGACAAGATGAGCGTCTCCGTGGATCGTATACGATTCGGCAAGGGCGCGCCGACCATACAAGCCGGCGGTGACCTTGGCAAGCTGCAGTGCACCAACGCCATGTTTGGTGCCTTGTTTTGACCTGGAGAAAGTCGTTTCACCCGCGGCGGGGGGGCAGCCAGGCGGTCAACAAAGGCGGGGTATGTTCAGCCCGTTTCGCCGATCGATCCGGAAAGGAAAAAAACTGCACGTCGCACGCCCGCTTTGTTCACCGCCCGGCCGGTCTGGTGACGAAAGCGAAAACACCCTGCACGACATGGGCCATCCGTCGATAGTCCAAACGACCGGCCACATCGCCTAGCTGATGATACTGGTCATTTCGATAAAAGGCGGTATCCGTCACCATCATGGCCGGGATTCCCTCCGCCCAGTAGTTGAGATGATCCGAAAAGTCCACGCCAGGCACCCATGGTGAAACGTTGATCGAGAACACGGGGAGTTCCGATGCGCCACGCATATGGCTTTTCAGTGCCCGCGACTCCCGCCAGTCGTTAGGCCGGGAGACGATCGCGATGAAATTGCCCGTCGATGGATACAACAGTTCCAAGCCAGCGATCGGGAACCGTTGACTGTTGGCCGCGTCGTTGAAATAGCCGATCATTTCCAGTGCGATCATCAGTTCGACCGGTTCGGCACCGGCAGTCAACGATCGCGCGTGACGCGCGCTGCCCATATCCTCAGTCTGGAAATGCGGCGGCTCTTCGAGCGTGTAGGCAACCAGCCGTACCGGCCGCGGCGGCGGATGCGCGCCGAGCAAATGAGCGAGTTCGAGCAGGCCGGCGACGCCGCTGGCGTTGTCGTCCGCGCCCGGCGTGTGTGTCGCGAGCCCATTCGCCTGGTCTGGCTCGATTTCAGACCAGGCATCGCCATTGGAATCGTAATGTGCACCGACGATGGTCAATGCGCCGTCAGAGGGGCCAAAACTGGCGACAACATTGAAATAATGCTCTCCCTGAACAGTGAACTCCTGAAGCGTCACCCTCGCGCCGGTGGCAAGGAAGGCGTCACGGATATACCAACCCGCCTGTTGCAGATTTTCATGATGATCGAAGCTGCGGGGGTGCAGTGTTTCCGACAAATGCTCCACGATCGATCGAAGGCGTTGCTCTTCCACCGCCGGCACCCGGGAGCTGACAGGGGTAACGAAGGGCTGCGTAACGCAGCCGATCACCGCCGTGCCGACGACAATCAGCAAGCCAAGGACAAACAAGGCGAAGCGCATCGGTCGCCCGAGACGACACGGTTTGCCGACCAAACCTCCAACCCCAGGCTTTCCGCCCCGTTCCGTTGACATGATGACTCAGCCTTGACCTTCCATAACCAGGCGCTTGAGCAGCTTCCTGCTCCGTGCCTTCATGGCAGGAGTACCGATGCCGGCAAGTTCTTCGATGTGTCGCTTGATCTCGGGCAACAAACGATGACTACGAAGCGCAATATCGGCCAAAGCTTGCATGGACAGAGTTCTTACGATGCTGCTGCGGTCGTTGAGGTAACCGAGCAGCAGGTTTACAACGTTGATTTCTTCCGACTCGGTCAGGGGCAAGCGAGCCAGCATCGGAGCGACATGCCAACGGACCTCCTGTTGTTCAACCTTCGAGTAGCGATTCAATAGCGCATCCTTGAACGGAAGCAGCAACTCGAAGCGGTTGGCGGTGGCTTTCTCGATGGCATCGGCGCAACGCATGCGCAGGACAGGATCGGAGGTTTCAAGCCCCTGAAACAGAACGCCGATCAACTCAGGATGGTCAATGACGGCAGATGCCGCCTGATTTGACTCGCCAATCGAGCGTCGATCACCACCAGAGAGCGACTGTAGCAGTGGGTGCATCCGCAAGGGCTGACAAAGCACGAATTCGCCCATTTTGCACCCACGTCAATGTCTTCGCCAAAATTTTTCAGCGTGGAGGTCAACCCGGTCCGACATCGATTGGTACGGATTTTTCCACAGCGTCACCGGAGAAGATCACCGCCTGTTCAGGCCGCGGCCACCCGGAAGCTAGCAATCGATTCAGTCAACGCGCCGGCGGCCTCGCGCAAACTGCTCGCCGCGTGGTTCACCCGGCCGGCGACACGGCTGGTTTCCTCGGCCGAATCGGACATTTTCTCGATGGTCTGGGCAATTTCAACGCTCGCCGAACGTTGCTCCTTGACTGACACGGCTATCTCCTTGATGCCGGTACCGGAATATTCGACGGCCTGACCTGCCTCCCCGAGGGTCAGATCAAGCTGGCCGGCGAGACTGGCACAGACCTCGACCGAACGCCGACCGGTGTCGATGGTCGTCCGTACTTCATCGGTTTGCTGGATGATCTTGTTGGCCACCTCATCGATGCCGGACGCCGACTTGGCGGACTTCTCGGCCAGCGCCAGCTTGCGCACTTCGTCGGCGACCACCGCGAAACCGCGGCCCTGTTCGCCGGCGCGCGCCGCTTCGATCGCCGCATTCAGCGCCAGGAGATTGGTCTGGTCGGCGATTTCCCGTACTTGCTGGGTCATTTGCGTAATCGTGCCAGTGCTGTGGACGAAACTTTCGACGACTTCGGCGATGCTGCCAACCGCCGTTTCAATGCCGGTGATTTCCGTCAACAGGCTGGACAATCGCCGGGTGGCGTCACGCGTCATGTCGACGCCATCCTTCGAGCGACCGCGCACTTGCTCCGCCGCGTCAGTGACGGCGCTGATCGAGGCGCTCAACTGTTCGATCGAAGCGGCGTTGTCGGCCACCGACCGCGATTGTTTTTCGGACTCGTTTTGCAGATTGCCGGCCAACCCGGCCATGTCGTTGGCAGACACCGTCAGCTCGCGAGCGGACTGCGACACCTGCCCGATCACCGTCGACATCGAGCCCAGCATGTCGTTGAAAGCGGTGGCGACCCGCGACATTTCATCCGTGCCCTCGACCTTGACCCGCAAGGTCAGGTCATTGGTGGCCGCGATGCGGGCCATGCTTTCTTCCAGACGACGGACTGGTCGGGTGATCGAGACGACGATCCGCCACGACACAGCCGCGAGAATACCGATCGTTGCCGTCAGGAAAACCGCCAGACCGATTTGCGCGGCCTGATAGTTCTCCTCGGCTTTCGCTTGTTCGGCGCGGACCATTTCCTCGGACACGAGATGCAATTGATGACCCATCTCGCTCATGAGCTTGTTCGGGCCACGGTCCATTCCTTTCACCACCTGGTCGACTGCCGCCGCTGGGTCGGCCTGCGCCCGATCGTAGTCTTTCAGGGCGTCGAGATATCTTTTCTCTAAGGCTTGAATGGCGGCTAGCGGCGCATCGACCTTCACCTGCCCAGCGACACCCAATTGAACGACGAGTTGGCCGATCTTCTGCAGCGCCTTGACGGTTTCCTTACCCTGTTCTTCGAACGCCTGACGATGCTTGTCGAAAGCGGCCGGCTCCTTGCCCCGCAAAAGAATGTTTTTCCACTCCTGGATTTGCGTTCTGAAAGCCACTTGGGCATTAATTCCTTCGTCGATGGCGTCAAGCAACAACTGTTGTCGACTGTCGGACTGGCTGAAGCTCTGATTGAGCTGGGTGATTTTATACAGCCCGAACCCACCAACCGACAACAAGGCGACAACGGCCAACGAAAGCAGCAAAACAATTTTATTGCCAATGCTCGATTTGCCCATGATTTTCCTCGTTTTGTGAAGACTTGACGTCGTCAGACACGGCAACGCGCCCGAGCCGCGGCAGCAACTGCGCAAGATTCATGATAGACGTTGCAACGATCGATTTCGCCGTCGTCCGGACGCACCGGCCAAATCTCACGCCGAACCGCGTGCCGGAGTTCTTCTTGCGTCTGGCGGACAAATGTTTACCATCGCGTCGAAGAACATTTCAGCTCGCCCGGCGGCGTGACCGATGGCCCGACCACCGTTTCAGGACGACGTCGTTGGTCCTTGCTCCGGCAGTCGGAAGCTGCCTCGCCCCACCCGACCGTCGCCTCAACTCACTCGGCGCCGGCCGCTTTCCCGCCTACTGGAGAAAATCAATCATGGCCGTAGCGCCCGAAAACGCCATCATGGCGCTGTATTGCGACTTCGAGAACGTCGCTCTCGGCGTCCGTGACGCGAAATACGACAAGTTCGACATCAAACCGGTTCTCGAACGGCTGTTGCTCAAGGGCAGCATCGTCGTCAAGAAAGCCTATTGCGATTGGGAACGTTACAAAGGCTTCAAATCGACGATGCACGAAGCCAGTTTCGAACTGATCGAGATTCCGCATGTCCGCCAGTCGGGTAAAAACTCGGCGGATATCCGGCTGGTGGTCGACGCTCTCGATCTTTGTTACACCAAGTCGCACGTCGACACTTTCGTGATCATCAGCGGTGATTCCGATTTTTCGCCTCTGGTCGCCAAACTGCGCGAAAACGCCAAATACGTCGTCGGTATCGGCGTCAAGCAATCAACCTCGGATCTGTTGATCGCCAATTGCGATGAATTCATTTTCTACGACGATCTGGTGCGCGAAGTGCAGCGTTCCGCGCGTCGGGATGCCCGCGACAACCAGCCGGCGCTCCGCCGGACGCCGGAAGAGGATGCGCAGCGCCGTGCCGAACTCGAGGAGCGGCGCAGTAAGGCCATTGAACTGGCGGTCGCCACCTTTGACGCCTTGATCGCCGAGCGCGGCGACAGCGGCAAAATCTGGGCCTCGATGCTCAAGGAAGCAGTCAAACGACGCAAACCGGATTTCGCTGAGTCGTACTACGGTTTCCGCGCTTTCGGCAACCTGCTCGAGGAAGCACAAGCACGCGGCCTGCTCGAAATCGGCCGCGACGAGAAATCGGGAACCTACGTGATGCGCTGCAACGGCGCCCTGGGACGTGGCGAGGCGGTCGACGAGTCGGTCGAGGAAGTCGCGACCTCGACGCTGACCAACCCCGGCAACGAGCCATCGAGCCGCGAGGAGACGGGCGAATCCTCGCCTCGCAGCAAAGAACCCGTTCGGCGCAAAGCCAGCGAAAAGAGCGGCAAACCCTCGCGTGAAGGCAAAGGCGAGCGGCGCGGCGGACAGCCTCCGGCCCCGGTCCCACCATCAACAGAGCAGACTGAACCTGCGGGCGAGCCCACCGGCGAGTGCCCCCCGACGGACACGGCGCCGGCGGAAAACACCGCATCCGACCTCGACACCAGCAATGCGTCGAAGGACTCACCGCTCCTCCCACCGCTCGTCGATGACTCTATACTTCCGGTCGTGGTCAAGCCAGCAGAGACGGAGCCCCTAACCGAAGAAGCGCTGTCGACTGACAAAACGCTCAAAAAAATGCCGGCTCGCAGCCGGCGACCACGTAAACCGAAACCTGAACCCGAAGCACCCGGCTGATCGTTTGGCTGTGCGGTGCAAGTTCGAGCCACAAACCAAAAAAGCCGCGAGCAAGTCGCGGCTTTGATGAACTGAAGTTCAGCCCGGGAGGTCGCTATCAGGAAGCGGCCTGGGTCGGAATTTGGCCAGCCACACGCACGATGCGGTTCTGGGTATCGACATAAATCAATTGAGGAGCGTATTTGGCCAGCTCCAATTCGGTATATGAAGCAAAACTGGCGATGATCAGCAGATCGCCGGGGGCGGCCCGTCGAGCGGCTGAACCATTGACCGAGATGACACCGGAGCCGCGCTCGGCGCGCAGGGCGTAGGTCGTGAAGCGTTCGCCGTTGTTGATGTTCCAGATATGGATTTGCTCATATTCGTGGATATTCGCCGCTTCGAGTAAATCCTCGTCGATCGCGCAAGACCCTTCATAGTGAAGCTCAGCATGCGTGGCGCAAACGCGGTGCAGCTTGGACTTCAACATAGTTCTCTGCATGGATTCCACCCGTTTAGAGTTGAAAAGGGATGGGCATTGTAGCGACTACTCACCCCCTGTCAACGACTGTTTTTTGACTAAATTTCAAGGTTGTCGATCAGCCGCGTGCTGCCAAGACGGCTCGCCGCCAACACCACCAAAGGGGAGTTTTCCAAGGGCATTGGCACTTGCAAATCGGCTTGTCGGCGAATCGCCACGTAGTCGGTCCGCCAACCGTTCCGATCGAGTTCGGCGACGGCGTCGCTTTCGAGCCGAGGGTAGTCATGATCGCCATCGCGCACCGCCTCGGCGATGCCCGACAGCGTCCGGTACAGCCGCGGCGCCGCGGCGCGTTCGGCATCCGACAGGTACCCGTTGCGCGATGACAGCGCCAGCCCGTCGTCGGCGCGAACTGTTTCGCCGCCGACGATTTCGATCGGCAAGGCCAGTTGCCGGGTCATATTGCGCAACACCATCAACTGCTGATAATCCTTTTTGCCGAACAACGCCACTTGTGGCTGGACGATGTTGAACAGCTTGAGGACGACGGTTGCCACGCCGCGGAAGTGGCCGGGACGGAATTCGCCGTCGAGCTGGTGCTGGATCGCCGGTGGCTCGACGTGGTATTCCTGGGTTTCGGGGTACAGTTCGCCTTCGTCAGGGGCGAACAGCACGTCGACCCCGGCGTCGACCAGCTGTTGGCAATCGGCCTGAAAGGTCCGCGGATAACGGTCGAAATCGTCGTTGGGGCCGAATTGCAGACGATTGACGAAAATGCTCGCCACCACCGTGTCGGCGTGTTGCCGCGCCGTGCGCATCAACGTCAGATGCCCAGCGTGCAGATTGCCCATCGTCGGAACAAAAGCCAATCGGTGCCGATTTTTCAGCGCACTGCGCAATTCGGAAATGGTGGTGTGGATGTGCATGGCGGCAGACGACCTGGTCGGCAAACGGAACGTGGTCAGAAAATCGTGGGGAAATGGCAACGGTCAGTAACAATGTTCCAGCGCAGGAAAGCTGCCGTCCTTGACCGCGGCGACGTAGGCGTTGATCGCTGCGGCGATCGACGGCTGCCCGGCCATGAAATTACGCACGAAGCGAGCCTTGCGGCCGGTCGAGATATCGAGCATGTCATGCAGCACCAGCACCTGCCCGGAACAGTCGGCGCTGGCGCCGATACCGATCGTCGGAATCGACAGTTGCGCACTGACCTGCCCGGCAAGCGCCTGTGGAATCGCCTCGAGAACGATCAGCGTCGCGCCGGCGTCCTGCTGCGCCCGCGCGTCCTCATGCAGCCGGTTGGCGCCGGACTCGTCACGCCCCTGTACCCGATAACCGCCGAGTTGGTGGACCGATTGCGGGGTCAGGCCGACATGCGCACAGACCGGAATGCCGCGACTGGTCAAAAAATGGGTCGTTTCGGCCATTTCGACGCCGCCTTCGAGTTTGACCATTTGCGCACCGACGGCCATCAGCTCGGCGGCGTGGCGTAGCGCCCGCTGCGGACTTTCCTGGAAACTGCCGAAAGGCATGTCGGCGATCACCAGCGGCCGGCGACAACCTCGGGCGACGCAGGCGGTGTGATAGGCGATGTCGGCGAGTTTCACCGGCAATGTCGAGTCATGGCCTTGCAACACCATTCCCAGGGAATCACCGATCAGCAGCGCATCGACACCGGCGGCATCGCAGAGCTGGGCGAAGCTGGCGTCGTAGCAGGTCAACACGGCGATTTTTTCACCGTTGGCGCGCATCTTCAACAGATCGAGGTGCGTCAGACGGCGCGACACCACGTGCGTGGACATGAACTCATTCTCCTCGATTGAAATATTCACGGTGCCCGCGCATCGACTCGATACGCTTGACGAGCATCTGAAAATCGGCGTCGCTATCGACGAAATTGATGTTTTCGGAATTGACCACCATCACCGGCGCCCGATCATAGTCATGGAAGAAATTCATATAGCTTTCGGCGACAACCGTTAGATAGTCATCGCCGAGCCGACGTTCCATCTCGACACCACGTTTTCGCACCCGGGCGATCAAAGTTTCCGGACTGGCCTGCAGATATATCACCAAGTCGGGCGCCGGGTCGTCGGGCGCCAGTTCGTCGTAAAGGCGGCGGTACAGAGCGTAGTCATTCTCGCGCAAGGTCAACAGGGCGAACAAGGGATCCTTGGCGAACAGGAAATCAGCCACCACCGGTCGATCCGGAAAATCCGGCGCCGCCATCTCCCGCAGCTTGTCGATCCGTTGCAGTAGGAAAAACAACTGGGTCGACAGGCCGTAATGCGCTTGATCACGATAAAAGCGCGTCAGGAAAGGATTCCGTTCCGGTTCTTCAAGAATCAGTTGCGCGTCCAGATAATCGGCCAGGCGTCGGGCAAGACTGGATTTGCCAACGCCGATCGGACCCTCGACCACCACATAGCGGGTGGCGGTCAGGATACTGTGCGTAGGCATGTGGCGGCGGTCAAAGCCAACTCGGGGTGCATGGCGTCTATGCGGTCATGGGTCTGCCAGGCGGCAGCGTGAAGATGGCTGGTTCGCGGCTGCGGATTGTCGACTGACTCGAGGAAAATATCAACTGGCGCAAGAGCTTTCCTCTCGACCATGGAGGAATCGACCAGTAGCAACAGGAACCTTGACGATGGACGAACACCGGAAACGCGACAGCTACCGCGCCCCGCCGTCGCCCGATCGATCCCCTGACGACGGCGCTCTGCCCAAAGCCCCTGCCAGACCCTCGCTACCGAGCCGGTCGTCTTCATCATGCCGATGCCGCTGCAACAGACGCATACATTCCGTTACACGCGCTTGCCGACCATTTCTCATTTGCAGCGTTATTTACAACGTTATCGAGGAACAATCCGCCGGAGATGCCGATGAAACCCACTTTCCTTGCTTTGCTTGCCGCCGTCGCCCTGGCCGGTTGCGTGGTCGTGCCGCCCGAGCCGCCGGTTCCTTACCCCCCACCACGCGCCTATATCGGCACGCCGGGTGTCGTCGTCGTTCCCGGCGGTTACGGAGGATATTACGGTGGCCACGGACATCGCCATCACCATCACGGCTACCCTGGCCGAGGGCACTGGCGCTGAGCGTCTCTCCTCGCCCGTCCGCCTGTCACCGGCTGAACGGTCTCAAAGGGTGAGGCGCTGAATGTGCTGGCGGCCGACCGCCGGTAACCAGGCGGCGGCGGACCCTCGGCCGGGGATCAGACACCCGGGAGCGATTTCGAGCAGCGGCACCAGCACGAAAGCGCGCAGATGCATCCGCGGGTGCGGCACGCGGAGTCGCGGGCTGTCGATGATCTGTTGATCGTAGAGCAGCAGGTCGAGGTCGAGCGTTCGCGGCGAATGATGAAATTCGCGACGCCGGCCGAAGCGGCGTTCGACGGCAAACAGCGTCTCGAGCAAGGACAATGGCGGCAGGCCGGTATGCAACGCGGCGACGGCGTTGATGAAATCAGGCTGACCGCGGATGCCGACCGGCGCGGTGCGGTACAGCGAAGATAGTCGCAACAGCCGGCTGTCGGCCAGTGTGGCGAGCGCATCACCTGCCGCGCGCACTTGATGCAGCGGATCGTCAAGATTGGCACCCAACGCGACGAACGCCAGATGACGATCCGGAGGCGGGGTCAGCAGATCGATGGCGGCAGCTGTCTCACCACTCGCTGGCTGATGTCGGTCGGCGGATCGGCCGCTCATTCAGCGGCGGCGGCTGGCGGCCGACGCCGGCGCCGGCGTTTCCTGACTTCGCCAGCCGGCACCGGCAACAGCATCGCCGCCCGGGTCTCGTCATTGGCGTCGATAAACTCCGACCACCAGCGAGCAACGTCCGGCGCCACCTCGCCGGACGCGGCGCGCAGCAGCAGAAAATCGTAGCCGGCACGGAAACGCGGTTGCTGCAGCACCCCGTACGGCCGCCGACCGGAGCGCTGTTCGAAACGGGGCTGCAAAGCCCAGATGTCCTTGATGTCGCCGGCGATGCGACGGGTGATGGCCAGTTTTTCCGATTGCACGTCGAGCACTTCGTCCATCGCCAGGAACAAGGCCGGAATCGCCGCTTCGCCCCGGTTTTTCAGAGCCTCCCATTTGCCAAGCAACTCATGCCACAGCAGCGTGGCAAACAGAAAGCCCGGCGAAATCGGTTTGCCCTCGCGGACCCGGGTGTCGGTCGACTCGAGTGCCAGCATTACGAAACGTTCTCCGAGCGGTTGTTCGAGAATCACGTCGAGCAGCGGCAGCAGACCGTGG
>JAEUOJ010000022.1 GCA_016789495.1 Accumulibacter sp.
TATAGATGGCCATTGGCGCCTGCGCCTGGCCATGCACCAGCAACGGCACCAGCGGGGTGAAGGAGCGCGGCCCTTCGACCAGGACGGCCGACGGCCAGCAAGACGCGAACCATCGCAACAGCTGCAGCGCGCATGCCGGGCTGTGGTGGCGGACCGGAAAGACGACCAGTTCGTCACTGACCAGTTGCGCGGCCAGGGCGCGCATCTTCTGCGTGTTCGGCAAATCGGGCACGATGCGCCGACGATCAGCGGTCGAGCTCGCGCCGCGCCTCGAGCACGCGCCGCCAGGTCGATTGGCGCTGCGCGCGCTGCTTGACCACGACGTCGAAGTAATGGCGCAGCTTCTTGCCGTCGTCCGGATTATCCTTGAGCACCGTGCCGATCAATTGGCGAGCGATATGCTCGCCGCCGACATCGCCGTCATTGAAATAGTGCGCGTCCAGGCAGGCGGCGTAACCGACGGCGACGGCCTCCGCCGACGACATCACGGCGGATGGCTTCTCGATCACCGTGCCTTCCAATGTGACGCCTTCCCGTAGGTCGTGAAAGGCGGTGACCAGCAGATCGACGACATCGTGCGGCAGATCGATCTCGACCGACGCCTGCTTGAGCAGCGCCTCGGTCTGCTCGCGTACGAGCTGGGTTTCCAGTTTGCGGTCGGCGATCGGCCGCACGGTCTCGAAGTTGAAGCGGCGTTTCAAGGCGCTCGACATCTCGTGCACGCCGCGGTCGCGAATGTTGGCCGTGGCCAGCACGTTGAAGCCGGGTGCCGCGAACAGCGTTGACTCGTCGCCATCCAGCTCGGGGACGTGCAACACCTTGTCGGAAAGCAGGCTGATCAGGCTATCCTGGATCTCGGGCTGGACGCGTGTCACTTCCTCGAAGCGGCAGAGGATGCCGGCCCGCATCGCCTCATACATCGGCCCGGGAACGAGTGCCTTGGGCGTCGGCCCTTCGGCGAGCAGCAAGGCGTAGTTCCACGAGTACTTGATCTGGTCCTCGGTGGTGCCGGCGGTTCCCTGAATCGTGCAGACCGATCGACCGGAAATCGCCGCGCTCAGCAACTCCGAGAGCATCGACTTCGCCGTTCCCGGCTCGCCGACCAGGAGAAGGCCGCGGTGGCTCATCAGCGTGACGATGCACCGGTCGATCAGCGCATCGTCACCGTAGAACTTGCGACGGATGCCGAGCTTGTCGTCGCCGACGATGAAACGACGCACGGCGCGCGGCGACAGTTGCCAGCCCGGCGGACGCGGCCCCGCATCCTTGTCGCGCAGGCGCTGGAGTTCGTCGGCATGGATCAGTTCGGCCGGTGCGCGCAGCACCTTCGCTGTGGGTTCGTTCATGGAAGTCTGGGCTCGTCTGCGTATTCAGTACTCGGATTTTTTCTGCCACTCGGCGTCGAATCCGCTGCCCTCGGCCGCGACCAGACGCATGTCGTTGTAGCACTCGGAAAGTAGCACTTTCGGTACTTTGTCAAGGTTCATCCGGCCGCCCTGGGTGTCCGCGAACGACAGCTTGAGCAGCGCCACGGTCCGGTTCTCCTCGGGCAGGCCGTTGCCGGTGAACTCGATCGAGGCCACGATGCCCAGCGTCGGAAAACGCTTTTCGTAGACGTAGAACCAGCCGCCGTCCTCTGCCGCGCCACGCGTATAGCCCTGTTTCAGGGCGCGGTTGCGCAGCGCGAAGGTCTCGATCAGATGGCCTGTGAAATCCTCGATGGCGTCCGTATGCGCCTTGTCGGCCGGCAACGCGTACACCCCTTTGCCGAGCTGCTGGAAGAGTGGCAGCACTTGATAATCGGCAAGGTGTGTCTGCCATTGGGCGATCTGTTCGGTTGACAGCAGCGAGTCGTGAGCGACGCGCACGCGCGCCTCGGCCGGGACCTGCACTTCATTGTCGTCGGCATCGCTCAAACTGCCATCGTCGAGTGGCCGGAAGGTTTGCACGACGCGCAGATTTCCATCCTGCGTGTCGACTTGCGCCCAGACCAGGCGCTGGACCAGGCGACGAACCACCGGATGACGATGGAGATAGCTGCTCCAGTCGTCGAACGACCAGTCGCGCTCGGTGCACAGCGCCTCGTAAAGACGATCGGTCTGCAGATCGACGATGCTCCGGATCTCTTTCCTGGCCGCCGAGAACGTCTTCTTCGCCTCTTTGACGAGCTCCGCGTCTTCGTCCTGCCGGGGTTCAGGCAGTGCGGCGATCTTCTTGCCATGGGGGTTGTGAAGTTCGATCTTGAAATCGGGAAGCAGGTGCGCGGTGAAGGATCGCTCGCCATAGCTCAATTCGAGGGTCCCCGTTTCGTCGAAGCCGCCGGTGGGGATCGTCCGATCGGCGAGTTCCGACAGCGTCCATCCCTTGCGCTCGGCCAGTGCTTCCGCCTGCCGTGTCGCTTCGTCCTGAAAACTCTTGGTCCGAAACCGGCTGCCGATCGACAGCATCAGTTGCGTCGCGCTCGGATGTTCGATCCACGCCAGCATCGCGATCAGCGCCTTGCCCTGCGCCGCGCGAGTACCGTAATGTTCCTTGAGGTAGCGTTGCACGGGTGCAGCCGCGCGTTCGGCCGCGCAGGCAGCCGCCATCGCCAGCAGGCCCTTGCTGCCGATGGCGCTTCCCGCCGGCTGGCGCAGGAAGCGGGGCAGGTAGGCCGCCGTCAGCTCTTCGACCGAACGTCCGAAGTTGGGGTCGTCCTGGTAATGCTGCGGCGAGCGCTGCATGTAGCCGTGCATGGCCTGCGCTTGGCCCTGCGCCAGGCGCATCGCCTCTTCCGGCGGGATCGGCCGCACGTCCTCGCGCAGCCAAGCCTCGAGGACGAACTGCCCGAAGGCCTCGCGGTCGCGGGCGTCGAACATCGCGCAATACTTGCGCAGCACGGCGTTTGGTTCGGGCGTTTTCTGCTTCACGGCCTGCACCAGCGTCCAGCGCAGCACGTCGTCGCCGACTGACTCGCCGCTGTCGGCCCAACGCACCCCGGGCAATGCCGCCCAGGGGAACCACTCGAGGTCTTTCGGCAGCCCCTTGGCGAGCGATTTATTCGCTTCGGCGGCCAGGGCCTGGCGGTCGAGGTACTTTTCGACCGGTTGGCCTAGCGCCTGAAGGGCGTCGATCATCGCGCCCTTGACTACATCCTGTCTTTCCTTGGCGACCGCCTTCTCGAGCGGATCGATCGCCGGCGCATGGCGTAGGCGCCCGAGCCACTGCGCCGCGGCGGAACGTGTTTCCCCTTTGCCATCCGCCAGCGCGTGCATGATCCGCGTCTCCTTGTTTGGCAGGTTGGACAGGGCCTCCTGGGCAATCAGACGCTCGCTCTTCGCCGACCCCAGCGCGATGTCGAAAAGCGCGTTGACCACCCTCTCGGGTGGGCGCGGCAACGTGGCGATGCCGCGAAACAACCCCGCACGATCGAACGAGTAGTCCTTCGTCGTCATCGTCGGGTTGAGCTGCTGCGTCAGGAGATCGATGTTGTGCGCGAAGAACGGCCAAACGGCCTCGTCGGGCCAGGTGGCGGCCAGACTGCTCCAGGAGTGGCAATAGCTTTTCAGGACATCCGCCGGACCGATTCCGAACGGTTCCAGCAGCTGTTGGACCTCCAGCAGCGTCGGGCGCCCGCTCACCCGGTGCATCGCGTTGAACACACTGGACGGGAAAATCATCAGGCCGTGGCCACGCGTTACCAGCCCCAGCGCCACTAACGTCTTCATCGCCACGACCGGCGTCAGCGCGGGATTTGCCGAAAATCTCGCCAGCGCCGGTTCCACCAGTCCCCAGTAGTGATCCCTGCCCGCCTTACCGGCGAACTTCGCCGAGGACGAGGCGATGAAGTCGCGCAGACGAACAAGCTCGAGCGATGAATACTCGCGCTCCAGGTGCAATGACCACTTGTGGCCGCGTTCCAGACCGCGTGCGTGGTGTTCGCGTGCCTGCTTGTTCGCTTTTTCGACCGCGGCATTGAGATCACGCCACAGCTCATCGAGCGCGGCGGACGCCGCCGCCGACAGATCCGTGCGCCACTCGATCGTCGGCAGTTCATACCGGTAGTCATCGCTCGCCAAATCCGCGGCGATCGTCTGGTCGCCGCTTTCCCATTCCTGCGGCAGGGCTTGGACATTCGGCGCCTTGTCGGCTTTGGCCGTGGCCAGGGCGAACTCCTGCAATGCGTTGTCCGCACGCTGCCGCGCCAGTGCCCAAAGCAGGCGAAGCGCGCTGACACGCTGCTCCGGTCTGCCTTCGACCGCCAGTCCCTTCAAAGGACCGATCAGCGGCTCGGGAAACTTTCTGGCCAAGGGTTCTGCCGCGGCACGCACCTGCTTGCTCGTTGCCGTCGCCAGTTCCGCCAATTCCGAGGCGATCAACGCCACTGTTGCCGCGTCGGCCTCATTCAGCAGTGTCAACACATGCAGCCGTTGTGCGACGAGTGACGGAAACAGATGGGGTCGCAGCGCTTCGACGTGACGGTGCAGGGCCGCGGTGAAGTCCGGCAAACGCGCCACCATGCCAAGGCGCTGCTCGGCACCGTAACCTGCATTGACCGGCGAAGCGGCGGCCGACACCAACAGAGCGGATTCGGCAAGGCCAGCTTCGGCCAAGAGCCCCTCCAGTTTCGACATGGTCAGCCCACGCGGGACTGGCGGCTCGCTGGACCACCCGCCCAAAGAGCGCTCGGCGGCATGCATCAGCAGGGCTTCAGGCCAATGGATACCGTCGGGAAACACATACGAACAATACGAATGGTGCGACGTCAGGCTGGCGTCGAGCACACGCGCCCAGCGCAGCGCCACGCCATTGGGCAGACGATCGAACGCCGAGTAGAAGGCTTCCCTGGACCGGTCTGTTTTGACGTAACCGAAGAGGCCCAGGCATTCCGCGATGCCTGGGGTCTGTCCAACTTCGTGGAGAACCGCGAGCGGTTCTCCACGCAGCACATAGGCGGCGATGTCGGCCACCAACCCGGGACGCGTACCCTGCAGCTTGGCAAGCGGGGCAAGCACTTCCTTTAGGAGAACGGCCCAGGTTCTGGAAACGTCATCCGGTGCGTCGGCTGATGCGCCGGCAATGACATTGCTGATCCACTTCAGCATTGGCGACTCCCTGAGCTCATTGATGTGATCGAGCGGGAGTGTAATTGATTTGCTGCCGGAGGATGTCAAATGGGTGTATGGGACCTCGGACGTCACCGCCGCCAGCCGCGCCAGATCAAGGCACGCCGCTGTGGGAGAGGGCCGATGCCGAGCCAGGAGAGTTCGACCCGCTAAGCACAACTGGCACCGACTACGCATTCGATCAGTGCATCGCCTGGTAAAGGCCGCACGCAAACCACCTGATCGGGCTCGTCAGGGATTTCTTGCGTCATGGGTTGCCACGACGGTAATGCAGCAGGCGACCACGATACGCACTGCCGTCATGCAACGGCGCCTCGATCATCGACTCCTGCAGCGAAAAACCCAGCAAGGCCATCGCCCGATGAAACGCACTGCGATTGCTGCGGTTCGGGTCAATGATCAACACTTCGCCGTGCGGGGCAATGTGCAAGGCGATGAAACCGCACAACTGCGCCGGGTGGCTGCGTTCGTACAACACATCGCTGCCGATGATCAGGTCATAGGTCGATAACTGCGGATTCTCGCGCCCCCAGTTGCCGGTGCCGTACTTCAAGGTCGGCAAACCGTTGAGGTTCGCGTTGGTGGCCAGAAAGGCTTCAACCAGCGGATGGCAGTCGCTCGCCGTCACATCGCCTTGCCGCCGCTGGATCACCAGACTCGCCAGCGCCAACCCACAACCGATTTCCAGCACCCGTTTGCCGGCGATTTCCCACGTCTGCATGAGATCGGCAAGCTTTTGCGCCGACGGCCACACCTGTCCGAACAAAGGCCAGGTCGCCGAAGAAATGCCGGCGGCTTCAGCTTCGCCAAGCGGGTCGGCAAACTGCTCGCGATCGAGCAAGGAACGAATTTCCAGCGCTGCCGCGCCGGCCACGGCGACTTGCTGGTCCTTCACTTGGTAGCCGGGCATCGGCTGACTTTCGGTAACACCGGCCCGGAAGGCGCGGCGGAAAATGGGCACCGAGGAAGCCAGCAAACGCGGCGGGCGACAGCGATAGGCGGAACAGCAGCTGCGAATTGTGCGCTTGAATTCAGGGGTTCGCGGGATTTGATTTGGATTTCGGCAGAAGAAGGAGGTTTCCGACCCCAAGCCGACGATCGCGGCTCGGGAAAGCAGACGCTCAACGTGGAAGCGAGGGGCGTGGCGAGGCTTTATCGCGGCGCCTCCCCGCGACCGTAGGGTTGGGCGGCATTTACGACAAACTCTCGGCGAAGTTGCTCGAGCAAAGGGACGAGCCGGTTTTGGCCTGGGCGCTTGTCGGGATCGACCAGTCGCGGGAGTCGGCGCCGGATGCGACGACGCGGCGGCAGTTCCGGCACCTGCTGGAGAAGCATGAGCTGACGAAGCAGGTATTCGAGGCGATCAACGGCCAGCGGTCGGCCGCCGGCCTGATGATGCGGGAAGGGACGATCGCCGACGCGACCCTCATTGCCGCGGCGCCGTCGGTGAAGAACGAAGCGAAGGCCCGCGATCCGGAGATGCACCAGACCAAGAAAGGCAACCCGTGGTACTTCGGCATGGAGGCGCACCTTGGCGTCGACGCCGAGAGCGGACTGTACTCACGGTAGTCGGCGGCGAGCGTCGCGGACGTGACTCAGACCGGGCAGGTCCTGTAAGGCGACGAGAAGACGGTGAATCTAGAGGCGGGCTACACCGGCGTCGAGATGATGATGAGACCCAATGATTCATTGATCGCCGGCGGCCAGGCGGCGCAGGCCTGCGGCATCGACGACTACGATGTGCTCACGGGCCAGGGCCACCAGTCCTTGTCCCGCCAATCCCTTGAGCAGGCGGCTGACGATTTCGCGGACGCTGCCCAGTTCCTCGGCCAGTCGCTGATGCGTGAGTTGAATGGTCGGGCCTTTGGCCAGTAGCAGCTTGGCCAGCCGCTGGTCGAGCCGTTGGAAAGCCACTTCTTCGACCAGTTGCATCAGTTCGGCGATTCGTTCGGCGAACAGGTGGAAGACGAAGTCGCGAAATGCCGGGCTGTCGGCGAGCAGGCTGTCAAACGATGCACTCGGCAGCATCAACAGCCGCAGATCGCTTTCGGCGATACCGCGTGCCGAGTAGGCGCTGCGACCGAGCAGACAGCTTGATGTGATGATGCACGAGCCGCCGGGTTCGACCCGGTAAAGCAGCATTTCGCGCCCGGACGTCGAACTCTTGACCACCTTGATCGAGCCGTCGAGCAGCAGCGGAAACCCCAGACAATTTCCGTGTTCAGAGAAAACCTGCGCGCCGGCCGGCATTTTCAACAACATGGCGTCTGCGAGCAGCGCCGCCAGCCGCGACTCCGGCAAGGCGCGCAATGCCGGGTAAAGCGCGCAGATCTCCGCGGGCAGGAGTGCCGAACGCTCGCTCATCAGTCGGCGAGCGTGGCGCTGACCGGGGCGTGGTCCGACGGGCGCGCCAGCTTGCGCGTTTCACGATGGATCGCCGCTCCGGTGCAACGGCTGGCCAGCGGCGACGACAGCAGGATGTGATCGATACGCAGTCCCTGGTTCTTCTGAAAGGCAAGCATCCGATAATCCCACCACGAGAATGCCTTCGCCGGCTGTGCGAAGAGACGGAAACTGTCGTGTAGCCCAAGCGCCAACAAGCGTTGGAAGGCCGCCCGCTCGGCGTCCGAGCAGAGAATCTGCCCGTTCCAGGCCAGCGGATCATGGACGTCACGGTCGTCGGGGGCGATATTGAAATCGCCGGCCAGAACCAGCTGCGGATTGGCCGCCAGCCGTTCTTCGAGCCAACGCGCCAGCGCGTCCAGCCAGGCGAGCTTGTAGGCGTATTTATCGCTGCCGACCGCCTGGCCGTTCGGCACATAGGCACAGATCACCTGCACTCCGTCGACCGTCGCCAGCAACAGGCGCTTCTGCGGGTCGGGATAGAAAGGATTGCCGCACTGCACGTCGCTCAAGCTGCCGCGCGCCAGCACGGCGACACCGTTGTACGTTTTCTGACCGCTGCAAGTGAACTGGTAACCGGCGGCGGCGATTTCATCGGCCGGAAACACCGCGTCTTCGAGCTTGGTTTCCTGCAGGCAGACGACATCGGGCTGGACGCGGGCCAGCCAATCGAGCAATTGCGGCAAACGGACCTTCAGCGAGTTGACGTTCCAACTGGCGACGATCATTCGTTATCCACCGTCGATGGTTTGAAGCCGTAAGGGGCTTTGCTCGGGTAGCCGGCCGCGTCGAGCAAATCGTTCCACGGGCCGGCGGCGAAGCCGCTGCTGCTTTGCCGGCCGACGCGCAGGCTTGGCATTTCCGGTTCGCTGCCGAATTGCTTGGTGAGTTCGGCCAATTCTTCGCTGGATTTGACCACTTTTTCCGAGAAGGGCACGCCACGCCCGTTCAGCAAGGCGCGTGCTTGCTTGCAGACGGTACAGCCGGGGCTGGTGTACAGTACCACCGGAAACTTTTCACTGGCCTGCTTCAGCGCGTACGGCATCGTCGGTTCCCCGCCGCCCCAATTCGCTTTACCGACTTTTTTGGCGCCGGGCGGTGGTGGCTGGTCGGAGATGACGGTCCCACCGGTTTTCGGGTCGATCCAGCGATAGGTGGTTTGCTCGGCGGAAATGACGCTGGCGAAAACGCCGGCAGCCAATGCCAGCAATAAATGAGCGAGACGGTCAAGGCGCATGGACGGCAAGTCTCCCTGTCTAAACGAGGGCCATGCCGCTGTGGCGAAGTAGGGCATCCACTTGCGGTTCACGGCCACGGAACGCGCGGAAGCTGTCGATCGCCGGCCGACTGCCGCCGACGGCAAGGATTTCGTCGAGGAAGCGTCGGCCGACGAGCGGATCGAAAGGACCATCCGCTTCTTCAAAAGCGGCGTAGCAATCGGCCGACAGGACCTCGGCCCATTTATAACTATAGTAGCCCGCGCCATAGCCGCCGGCGAAGATATGCGAGAAACTGTTCGGGAAACGGTGCCAGGCGGGGGGGCGCAGCACCGCCACTTCGCGGCGGACTTCGTCGAGCAGTTCGAGCACCGTCCGTTCGCCGTGCGGATCGAAGTCGCTGTGCAGCAGCAGGTCGAAAAGAGCGAATTCAACTTGTCGCAAGGTCTGCATGCCGCTCAGAAAATTACGCGCTGCCAGCATCTTGTCGAACAATTCTCGTGGCAGCGGCTCGCCGCTATCGACATGGCCGCTCATGCCTTGCACCACCGGCCACTCCCAACAGTAGTTTTCCATGAATTTCGACGGCAGTTCGACGGCGTCCCATTCCACGCCGTGAATGCCGGCGACGCCCAGCTCGTCAACCCGGGTCAGCAGATGATGCAGACCGTGACCGGTTTCGTGAAACAGGGTGATCACCTCGTCATGGGTGAACGTTGCTGGACGCCGCCGGCCATCCTGATCATCGATCGGTCGCGAGAAATTGCAAATGAGATAGGCCACCGGCGTCTGGATCGTCGCGCTGTCAGCGCGAGGCAGACGGCGGCGCCCCATCGCCTCGTCCATCCAGGCGCCGCCTCGTTTGGTCTCGCGAGCGTAGAGGTCGAGGTAAAAGCGGCCGACCAATTCGCCGGCCGAGTTTTCGATACGATAGAAACGGACCTCCGGATGCCATGCCGGCGCCGTGTCTAGCCGCAAACGGACGCCGAACAGCGACTCGATGACCTTGAACAGCCCGCCGATGACTTGCTCTTCGCTGAAGTACTGTTTCACTTCCTGTTCGGAGAAGGCGTAGCGTGCCTGCAGCAATTTTTCCGAGACGTACGCCACGTCCCAAGACTCCATCGTCTCGAGCCCGAGTTCGTCGCGGGCGAAGGTGCGCAAGTCGGCGACGTCCCGCTCGGCGAACGGCCGCGCCTTGGCCGCCAGATCACGCAGGAAAGCGAGCACCTGTGCGACCGAATCAGCCATTTTCGGGACCAGCGAAACCTCGGCGAAGTTGGCATAGCCGAGCATCTGCGATTGTTCGCGGCGCAGTTCGAGTATGCGTCCGATCAGCGGTGCGTTGTCGAGATCCGGCGCGCCGAACTCCGCCGCGCGCGTGGCGTAGGCCCGGTACATCGCGGCGCGCAAACGGCGGCTGTCGGCGTATTGCATGACCGGCAGGTACGATGGCATGTGCAAGGTGAACTTCCAGCCGTTTCGTCCGTCGCGTTCCGCCGCGTCCCGGGCGGCTTGTCGGATGTCGGTCGGCAGTCCGGACAACTCGTTCTCGTCCTCGACCCATTCGGCAAAAGCGTTGGTCGCATCAAGCAGGTTTTCGGAGAATTTTGCCGAGCACTGCGCCAGTTCTTCACTGATCGCCCGAAAACGCGGTTTGAGTTCGTCGGGCAATTCGGCGCCACCGAGACGAAAGTCGCGAACTTCCTGATCGACGATCCGCCGTTGGCCGGCTGTCAGGCGTGAGTATTCCTCACCTTCGGCGATCGCCTTGTACCTGGCGAACAACTGCAGGTTCTGGCCGGTCTCGGCATAAAAACGTGAGACGTCGGGCAGCAGCCGGTTGTACGCTTCCCGCCATTCGGGAACATCATTGACCGCATGCAGATGCGAGACGATCCCCCAGGACCGCGACAGTTTCTCGAAGCCGTCGGCCAGCGGCGCGGCGAAACTTTCCCAGGTCGGCGGCGCGTCGTCACCGGTCAACCGACTGATCAGTTCGCGGCTTTGCGCCAGCAGATCACTGATTGCCGGTGACACGTCGGCAGGCGTGATGAGGTCGAAACGAGGCAGGTCGGAGAAATCGAGCAAGGGGTTGGGGTCGGTCAACAAATCGGCAGTCATTTCGAAACCAGTCACAAAATCAGGAAAGCGATCATCGGTCATCGGGAGCCGCATGGGCCGGTTGTCCATCCCAGGCCACCAGGTCGCGATAAGCGTGCCACGTGGCGTGCCCGATCCACGGCATCAACACCACCAGTCCGAAGAACAGCGTCACGAATCCCAGCGTGGTCAGGATTACCACCAGCGCTGCCCACAACAGGATGACCGGCAGGTTGTGGCTGACTGCGCGAAGGCTGGTGTGCATGGCGGTGAGAAAGCCCACTTGTGGCCGGTCGAGCAATAGGGGAACCGAAACCACGGCAATGAAAAAAACCAGCAAGGCCAACAAACCGCCGCTGAGCAGCCAGATGAACAGCATGTCACGCATTTCGGCACTTTGGTTCATCACCGCCAACAGACCGAGCAGATCGGGTGCGACCGACGGAGCGAGCAATGAAAACAAAAAATTCGAACTGCGCTCCCACAGCAGGCCGATCGCCGCCAGTACCAGTCCCAATTTGGTCAACTCGACGATGTTGCGCTTGCCACCGGCGAGCGAGCTGAAAAAGGTGGAACGCAAACCGGCGGCACGTTGCCGGCTGATTTCATACAGACCGCCGGCGAGCAGCGGTGCGATCAGGAAAAATCCCGACGTGGCGGCAATGAACAATTTGCCGTTGCGCCAGGCGAAAACGACGATCAAATCGCCAGCGATCGCGAAAAGCAGGCCGTACGCCAGGCTGGCGATCGGGTTGGCGCGCAAGTCGGCCCAGCCGGCGGCCAGCCAGGCAAACGGACGATCGGCGCCAATTTCGCGGATCGCCGGTCGCGCCGCGTCGTGTTCAAGCAGCAAGGATGACGGTTCCAAAGCCATGCTCTTCCTGACAGTGTGAGCGCCGAACGGCGCTAGCGGTTGGTGGTTCGGCTGAGCTGAAACGTTCAACCGACGAATGGTTCGCCGGTCAGCCGTTCGCAGGCTTCGGCGTACTTGGCGCGGGTCTGCGCCAGTACCGTCGCCGGCAGACGCGGACCCGGAGCCCGTTTGTCCCAGGCCAGGGTTTCCAGATAATCGCGCAGAAACTGCTTGTCGAACGACGGCGGGTTGTTGCCCTCATGGTAGGCATCGGCTGGCCAGAACCGCGACGAATCCGGCGTCAGCGCCTCGTCGATCAGGTGCAGCGTGCCTGCAGCATCGACACCGAATTCGAACTTGGTGTCGGCGATCAGGATGCCACGCGCCGCGGCGTGCTCGGCCGCCGCCAGATACAGCGCCAGCGCCGCGTTGCGCGCCTGTTCGGCGATCTGCGCCCCGCTGCCGCCACACGTCGCCAACACTCCGGCCAACGAACGTTCGCAAATCCGTTGCGCCTGTTCGAAAGAAATGTTCTCGTCGTGCGCACCGGGTGCCGCCTTGGTCGCCGGCGTGAAAATCGGCGTCGGCAACCGGCTGGCCAGGCGCAGTCCAGCCGGCAGATCGATTCCGCAGACCGTGCCGGTGGTCTGATAATCCTGCCAGCCGGAACCGATCAGATAACCACGGACCACCGCTTCGATCGGTAAAGGATGCAGGCGTTTGACGACCAGCGCCCGACCGCGGATCTGCTCGCGTTCGGCCGCTGCGACCACCGCTTCCGGATCGATGCCGGTGAGCTGGTTGGCGACGATGCCGGCAAGTTTGGCAAACCAGAAATTGGCCAGCCGGGTGAGGATCTTGCCTTTGTCAGGCACCGGGTCGGGCATCACCACGTCGAAAGCGGACAGCCGATCGCTGGTGACGATGAGCAGCTTGTCGGTGTCTACGGCGTAAATGTCGCGCACCTTGCCGCGGCCGACCAGCGGCAGGCTTTTGATCGTCGATTCAAACAGGGCGGGCATCACGGCTTCGGGCGAATGAACAGGATTGGCGGAGGGATGAGCCGCGATTATAGGGCACTGGCGATAGCTTTCCGGCGTTGTCGTGCAGGCCCTCGTCACCTCGGCTCGTCACCCGCTTGCCACTCGCTCAGTTGCCGATATGCATTCTGTAACTGGCACCGTTGGCGAAGGAGCAGGTGCCGACACCTTGATGGGGGGTGTTCATCTGATATTCGCAGGACATGTACATCCCGCCGGAACCAAAGGCGCTGGCGACGCCTCGACGATCACTGTTCGATACTCGGGTTGCTTCGCCATTCAACACTTCGCCAAGATAGTTGACGATGAATCGGCCTTTGCCAGTCATCAGGTTGGTCACCGAGCCACTGACGACACCGGTATGCGTCGCTTGCTCGTTGGTTGGATAAAGCCTGACCGGCAGGGTCGCCGGCGCCGCGCCCTGGGGCGCCGGCGTTCCAGCCGGTGGCAGCGGGTAGTAACCGTATTGGACACTGCCGTCCGGCCCGCGTTCCGGAACGACGTAGCAGCCGGCAAGCACGCCAAGGACCGCCGTGGCGGCGATGCGCTGAAAATGACGCCAGGGAAGCTCTTTCAACATCGTTTTCTCCTTGATGGGAAGTATTGCCCGGCCGTCAGGCCGGAGGACTGGTGAAGCCGATTTCTGATGCACAGTGTATTCCGAACCTTATTGGCTTGCATCCCCCTTGTTTTTGATGGCGAATAATGGCGGTTGGCGGCGGATGACGATCTGATGTTGACCCTCGCTCGTCGAGTCGATGACGTGTCCGGTCCGCTGGCTCATGAACCAGACAACCGCAAGCAGCGATGGCCTTACTCAGGTTTACTGCGGGAGTTAGACGCGATAGCGTTCCGCACTGGTTCGTAAACGGCCGGCGAGCGCCGCCAGGTCGACGGACAGACGCGCGCTCTGTTGCGCGCTGCGACTGTTATCCTCGCTCAGCCGGGCCACGTTTTCGACCCGGCTGGCGATCTCGTTGCTGGTGGCCGCTTGTTCCTTGAGGGTTGCGCTGATCGCCTCGACTTCGGTCTCGACGGCGGCGACGCCGCTCTTGATGCGGTCTACCGCCGAGGTTGCTTCATCGGCGCGCGACATGCCGCTGGCGACCTGGTCTACCGAGGCGCGCATCTGTTCGCCGGCGAGGTGGGTCGCCTCCTGGATGGCGACGATCTTGCTCGAGATGTCCTGAGTGGCCAGCGCGGTACGTTCCGCCAGTTTGCGGACTTCGTCGGCGACCACGGCAAAACCGCGGCCTTGTTCGCCGGCACGGGCGGCTTCGATGGCGGCATTCAGCGCCAAGAGATTGGTCTGCTCGGCGACTTCGCGTATGGTGCGCACGATGGAGCTGATTTCCGCCGAGGCTTTGCTCAGACTGTTGATCGACGTGGCGGTCTCTTCGACGCGCAAGCCCACTCGGCGAAGCTGTTCGATGGTCTGACGCATCGTTTCGCCCCCTTCGCCGGCCGCATGGTCCGCCTCCTTGGCGGCGACGGAGAGTTTCACGGTGTTCTCGGCAACGGTGTTGATGCTGACCGTCAGTTGCTCGACCGCCGCGGCCATCGAGGCCGACGAGTCGGACTGATTCGCGGTGCTGCTTTCCACCTCCCGTGCCGCGGCGGATAGTTCCTCCGCAACCCGGGCGATATCGGTCACGCCGCCGATGAAGTCCGTCAAGGTCCCTTGCAGCGTGGTCAGCAGTTCATCGACCGCTTTGGCCGTCGATGAGACTTCATCGTTACCGACAATGGTCAGTTTGTTGGTGAAATCCAGGGTCCGGGCGATATCGGCCACCGCATTGCGCACCCTTTCCAACGGGCCGACGACCGATCTGTACAGTGCGAAACCGGCGGCCGCGCCGATGATCACCGCCAGGCCGATGGCCGCCAGCAGCTCCGTACGAGCCAATCCGAGCAGGGCATTGGTTTCGGCGGTCAGGCGTTCGCCGGTGGCATTGGCCTGCTCGACCATTTTGTCGATGACCGGCAACACGCTACGGAAAGATTTGCGCTGTTCACCCCGGAAGTGGGCGATCGCCGCGGTCTGGTCTCCGCTCCGTGCCAAGCGGACGAGTTCCTCGTGGGTCGTCAGGTACGCCGACCAACTTTGGCGATAGTCTTTCAGCAGAGCCCGTCCGGTTTCCCCGCCAGCGGCTTTTTCGTAACTGGCGGCAAATTTTTCGATGGCCAGGGCATTGTTTTTTTGTCGCTCAAGGACCTCATCAACTTCACTGGGAGAATGGATGATCAACAATTGACCGTCCCGATTGCGAAAATCGAGCACTTCGGCACGAAGCGCGCCGGCGTAGCGAGTCTGAGGGAATTCTTGATTGACGAGGTCATCGACGGCCACCGTCACCTTGCTCAGTTGAAGAATGGCGAGCGATCCGGTGATGCCGATCAACGTGACGAACAGCACCATGGCGATGATGAGCTTGCGGGCGATGGTCATGACAATTCCTGAAAAGAGGATCCGTGATCTGGTGTCCCTATATCAAGAATAGGCAATGCCCTGGGTTTTTCATAACCACCTGCAGGTTGGCGGCAAGAAATCCCGAAATAATGGGGTCGGGCCAGGTTGGGCGTCAGAATCGCTGGGTGCAACGCTTGGATCCCGGCCGGTGGCGGTCGGGATCCAAGCGTTTGTCATCGGTCTTGCCAAACGCGTGGCTCAGTGGTGGTAAGCCGATTCCCCATGCGAGGTAATGTCGAGCCCTTCCCGCTCTTCGTCTTCGGGAACACGCAAGCCGATCAGCAGGTCAACCACTTTGTAGGCCGCCAGGGAAACTAGTCCGGACCAGACGATTACCGTGCCGACACCCCACAACTGGCTGATCAACTGCGCGGTCATGTCGTAGTCGCCGACTTTGTTGGCGACATAGTCATAGACGCCGGTTCCGCCGAGCGTCGGATCGGCGAAAACGCCGGTGAGCATCGCCCCGAGAATGCCACCGACGCCATGAACCCCGAAAACGTCCAGTGAATCGTCGGCGCCGAGTAGCCGCTTCAAGCCATTGACTCCCCATAGGCAGATCACGCCGGCCAGCAAGCCGATGGCCAGCGCGCCGGCGACGCCGACAAAACCGGCCGCCGGGGTGATCGCCACCAGTCCGGAGACCGCGCCAGAGGCCGCACCGAGCATCGACGGTTTGCCTTTGAGCAGCCATTCGGCGAGCATCCAGGACAGCGCTGCGCAAGCCGTGGCGACCCAGGTATTGACCATCGCCAGCGCCGCGGCGCCGCTGGCTTCGAGCGCCGAACCGGCGTTGAAACCGAACCAGCCGAACCACAGCAGCGACGCGCCGATCATGGTGAAGGTCAGACTGTGTGGCGCCATCGATTCTCGTCCGTATCCGATGCGCTTGCCGATGACCATCGCGCCGATCAGACCGGCGACGGCGGCGTTGATATGCACCACCGTGCCGCCGGCGAAATCGAGCGCTCCTTTCTGGAACAGGAACCCGGCGGTCTTACCCGCCGCCTCGGCCGCGGCGGCGTCGACGTAGGCATCCGGTCCGGCCCAGTACCACACCATGTGCGCCATCGGCAGATAAGACAGTGAGAACCAGATGACCATGAACAACAGGATGGCGACGAAACGGGCGCGTTCGGCGAAGGCTCCGACGATCAGCGCGCAGGTAATCGCCGCGAAGGCGCCCTGAAAAATGACATAGGCCAGCTCCGAAATCACCACCCCCTTGCTGAAAGTTGCCACCACCGAGTCGGCGGTGATTCCTTTGAGAAAGACCTTGTCGAGGACTCCGAAGAAATTGCCTCCTTCGGTGAAGGCCAACGAGTAGCCATATATCACCCACAGCACGCTGATCAGAGCAAAGGTGACGAAAACTTGCATCAGCACCGACAGCATGTTCTTGCTGCGAACCAGTCCGCCGTAGAACAGCGCCAGTCCAGGCAAGGACATCAGGATGACCAGCGCCGCGCTGACCATCACCCAGGCGTTGTCGCCCTTGTTGGCCACCAACGGCGCCGGAGCGGCGCTGGTGGCTGGGACGCCCTGGCTCGCCGTGGCGGCGGGGGCGATGGATGAAGCGGTAACGTTCGTCGTCGTGACCGTCGGGTTTTCGTTGGCAAGCACCGGATGACCGCCGAAGACGGCACCGAGCAGAGCAAGCATAACAATCAAGCGTCTCATGATGGATTCCTCAAAGAGCGTCCTCACCGCTTTCGCCGGTACGGATGCGAATGACCTGTTCAATGGTCGAAATGAAAATTTTGCCGTCGCCGATCTTGCCGGTACTGGCGGCATGGGTGATCGCCTCTATCGCCTGCTCGAGCAATTCGTCGCGAATTACCGCGTCGACTTTGACCTTGGGGAGAAAATCGACGACATATTCGGCACCACGGTAAAGTTCGGTGTGTCCTTTTTGTCGGCCGAAGCCTTTGACTTCGCTGACGGTGATTCCCTGGACACCGACCGCCGACAGGGCCTCGCGGACCTCATCGAGTTTGAAGGGTTTGATGATGGCAGTAAGCAATTTCATAACAAGCTCCAGACAAGAAGCGGGCAAGCCCGCTCCGGTTAAACAGGCCAGTGCTCAAAAGCTCCGGCTGACTGAAACGACGACGATGGATCGACCGGCGTCCTTGTGTCGTCCCCCGGCGTTGCCGTTTTCGGACAACGAATTGGCGAAGCAGTAGGGGGCGAAACCATTGCCGCCGCAATTCCCTTTGGCGTCGGTGTCGATGTACGACGCCGCCAGCAGCCAGCCGCCGAGATCCTTGGTCACCCCGACCTTCCAGTCGGTGTAATTGCCGTTGGCGACGTTCTTCAGTTGAAGCCGCCCCAGATGACCGTTGATTCCCCAGCCATTGCCCAGGTCGTAATTGAGCGAAAAATCGAGGTACTGGCTGCCACGCGTGCGTCGATCGGTGCTTACCCCGGCGCTGTCGATGCCGCGTAACGAGAAATAGTCGTCGATGGCGTAGAAATACTTCAGCGACAGAAACTTCCACGACCCGCCGAGATAAATCTCCTTGTTGTCCACCGTTCCGGAATGGCCTTGTCCGAGGCCACGGACGTAGGAACCGGGGTAGTAGTAGTAGATCGCTCCGACGTCGACGCCAAAATCGCCGAAAGACGTTTTGTAGCCGCCATAGAAATCCATCTCCAGATTGCCGTCCGGGTAGCCGGCGCCGGAACTGACATTGGAGTTCCAGTTGCCGAGGTAAAAGCCACTGGCATGCGCGAAATCAAAGCCACCCTGCAGTGCCGGTTTACCAAAAGTCTGATCGATCCCCCGGAAGCGATAGCTGCTGACCAGTGACAGATTGCCGGTTAACGGACTGGCTTCGCTGGCGGGGGCCGCCGATGCAGCATCGTTCGCCGGATCGGCGGCTTGGATCACGGTGGTTCCGGTCAACAAGGCGCAGGCGGCGGTGAAAACGACGGTTTTTTTCATATGCGAGCCCTCATCAGGTGAAATAAGAATTGCCGAATAACACCTGAGCAGATTCCGTGCCATAATCTATTCCGTTTATAAAGCAAGATCTTGCCTTGTCGGCAAGACATCGGTTGGCGACCCGTGCCCTTCACCGGGGCGGATTTCGAAAACCATGCACCACGCCCGTGCGGCGTCTGCCGGCATCCGCAAGCGTCAGCAGACCTGTCTGATGACGCCGCCTGAGGTCTTTATTGCCTACCGGAGATTCCGATGCTTGATCCACGTCTACTCGATGATCTGGCCGCCCGTCTCGGCAAGATCATTGCCTCCAGCCCGATCGGTGATGTCGAAAAAAATGCCCGCACCTTGCTGGCGAGTTTTTTCTCGAAACTCGATCTGGTCAGCCGCGAGGAATTCGACATCCAGACGCAGGTTCTGCAACGCACCCGTGCCCAGTTGAACGCCCTGGAGGACCGATTGCAAAAGCTGGAAGCCCCGCCGCCTCGGTGATGAGCTAACTGACCACCTTATCAAGCACGATCCGCACGGATCAACGGATATGCCTACAGCATGCCCCTTTCGATAGTCCATAGCCGTGGTCTCGACGGGCTTTGCGCCCCGGAAGTCGCCGTCGAAGTTCACCTGGCCAGCGGTCTGCCCAGTGTGACGCTGGTCGGTTTGCCGGAAACCGAGGTCAAGGAAGCGCGCGATCGGGTGCGTGCCGCATTACAAAACTCGGGTTTCGACTTTCCAAGTAAACGCATCACTGTCAATCTGGCTCCGGCCGATCTGCCCAAGGAATCCGGTCGCTTTGATCTGCCGATCGCTTTGGGAATTCTGGTGGCTTCCGGACAACTGCCCGGCCAAGGGTTGATCGACCACGAATTTGCCGGCGAATTGTCGCTTTCCGGTGAAATCCGGCCGATTCGCGGCGCGTTGGCGATGGTTCTCGCCGCCGGCAATCGCGGACGCAGTTTCGTGTTGCCGGCCAGCAGCGCCAGGGAAGCCGTGCTGGCCGGCGAGGGGCGGGTTCTCGCGGCGAACACGTTGCTCGAAATTTGCGCCCATCTGACCGGTCAGCAATCGCTAAGTGAATACCAGGCGTCGCTTGAAGTGATCGAGCCGGCGACTGACCCCCCCGATCTGCTCGACGTCCGTGGACAGGCGCAGGCCAAGCGGGCCCTGGAAATCGCCGCCGCCGGCGCGCATTCGCTACTCCTGGTCGGTCCACCGGGAACCGGCAAATCGATGCTCGCCAGCCGTTTGTCCGGTCTGCTGCCGCCGATGTCCCGTGCCGCGGCATTGGAGTCCGCCGCCGTTCTGTCGTTGGCTGGCCAGTTCCGCCCGGAAAATTTTCGCCGCCCGCCGTATCGTGCGCCGCATCATACGGCATCGACCGCGGCGCTGGTCGGTGGTGGCAGTGTGCCGCAGCCGGGGGAAATTTCGTTGGCTCACCGCGGCATCCTGTTTCTCGACGAAATTCTCGAATTCGATCGCCGGGTGCTCGAGGCCTTGCGCGAACCGCTCGACAGCGGGCGGATTCATATCTCGAGGGCGGCGCGGCAAGCCGACTTTCCGGCGCAATTTCAGCTCGTGGCGGCAATGAATCCCTGCCCGTGCGGATTCCACGGCGACGCCAACCGCCGCTGTCGCTGCACGCCGGATCAGATCATGCGCTATCGCGGTCGACTGTCCGGTCCTCTGCTCGATCGGATCGACCTGCAAATCGAAGTTCCCGCCGTTCCCGCCGAGGTTCTGCAACAGGCTCCCGATGGCGAAACGTCGGCCACCGTCCGTGCCCGGGTACGGCAGGCGCGCGACCGACAACTCGCCCGGCAAGGCAAAGCCAATGCGCAACTCGAAACCCGGGAAATCGATCGGCATTGTCTGGCCGAGCCCGCCGCCATCGCGCTGCTGACGCAGTCGATCCGCCGTTTGCAACTATCGGCGCGCGCCTATCATCGATTGCTCAAGATTTCCCGGACAGCGGCCGACTTGGACGGGGCAGTCATCATCGGCGCCCGACACGTTGCCGAAGCCGTGCAATTGCGTCGTTTCACCAAGGAATGAACCGCGGAGGGGCTGACGATGTACGAATTGCCGAAAGTCGATCGAACGAGGATCATCAACACCCCGCGTGGCCTGGCGATTCTGCTGGCGGCGCTGGTCGCCATTGGCCCTCTCTCGGTGGACACGTATCTGCCTTCCTTTCTCGACATTGTCGACTCCTTGCAAGCCACCCCCTTGCAGGTGCAGCAGACGCTGACCGCTTATTTGTTGACCGCAACATTGATGACCCTCTTCCACGGGGCAATCTCGGATGCTGTCGGCCGACGGCGGCTGCTATTGATCACGGTGATCATTTATGCGCTAGCTTCGTTGGGCTGCATGCTGGCAAAAAACGTCGAAACGCTCTGGTTGTTCCGGGCGCTGCAGGGGATGACTGCTGGTGCCGGAATCATCGTTGGTCGCGCCATCGTCCGCGATCTGTACCAGGGGCCGGACGGGCAGCGGCTGGTTTCGCAGATCATGATGATTTTCGCCATCGCGCCAGTCATCGCACCGTTTTTGGGCGGCTGGCTGCAGAGCTGGTTCGGTTGGCGTGCGGTTTTCGCCTTTCTCCTGCTGTTCAGCGCGCTTTTGGCGGTGATTTGCTGGGTTTACCTGCCTGAAACCCTGCCTACATTCCAGCGCCGATCGTTGAGACCGCGTGACCTGGTCAAAAGATATCGGCAAGTATTTACCTCGCGCCCTTTCTTGCTGATCTGCAGTGCCCTGGCGCTGAACTTTGCCGGCTTTTTCCTCTACGTCGTTTCGGCGCCGGTTTTTCTGATGCGCCATCTGCAACTGCCATCAACCAGTTTTCTCTGGCTGTTCGGCCCGGCGATGAGCGGCCTGCTGATCGGCTCCTGGCTGGCTGGCAAACTTGCCGACCTGCCCGCCGTGCGGACGATCGTCCTCGGCTATGCGGTGATGACGCTGGCGGTGCTGGCCAACCTGCTCATCAACCTACTGATGGCACCCGGGCTGCCGTGGAGCGTGTTGCCCTTGTTCGGTTTCACACTCGGCATGGCCTTGCAGATGCCTTGTCTGACGTTGATGGCACTCGATCTGTTCCCTGAACAGCGCGGCTTGGCGGCGTCTTGCCAGATGTTCATCCAGTCCGCCGGGAATACGCTGGTGGCCGGTATTCTGGCTCCGTTGCTCGACGGATCGACGCTGCAGTTGGCGTTCGGCATGGCCGCGCTGATGCTGCTCGGCGCACTGGCCGCTTTCAGTCATTTGCGGCACCCCCAGGCGCCCCGTGTTCAGGTGGCTTCCTGGCCGTAAGTTTCCTTGGCGAAGGGAATCAGGCACAACGACAGTGTGATGCAGGCGGCCATCAGGCCGAAGCCGGCACGGTAAGCCGCCAGATCGTAAATGCGTACGGCGCCCTCGCTGAGACCGAGCCAATGACGGTCGAGCAGCCAACCGACCGCCGGTTGCAGAAGCATGCCACCAAGTAACGGACCCATGTTGCAGATTCCCGACGCTGTTCCCATCAGCCGCGCGGGCACCGATTCCTTGGCGAAAGCGAAACCGATGATCAGATTTCCCGACATCAGGCCGGTGAGCAGCAACACCAGGGTCAGCAGCCACATCGGCAGCGGAAGATAGATGATCAGCAGCCAGCCGAGCAATGCGGCCAGAGTCGTCACCACATAGAGCGGTCGGCGGCGTCCCAGTCGCTCGGACAGTGAGCCAAACAGCGGCCCGCCGATCGCCCAGGCGACCAGCAACAGTGAGGTGATCCCCGCCGCGTGGTGGGTCGCCAGGCCATGTACCTGCCGCAGATAGGGCACGCCCCACAATCCGGCGAAGGTCAGCACCGCGCCGGCGATGCCGATCGGGGTGATCAGCAGGATCCAGATGTTACGATACGACAGCACCTCGCAAATGTCGTGCGTGATCGACCCCTGCCGAGCCGTTGCTGCGGGCGTCGGGGCGTGGCTGCGGTAGCCGCGTTCCTCCGGGTCGTCGCGCACCCCGAGCCAGATCGCCAGAGACAACCCGGCGCAGAGGATCGACGAGACGCCCATCACCGGTCGCCAACCCCAACTTTCGATCGCCAGCCGCAGCGGTACGCCGGCAATCACGCCGCCGACAACGCCACAGAACAGGGCGATTCCCGAGACGAGAGCGAACTGACGCGGCGCGAACCAGCGGGTCGCTAGCTTGAGCATCGAAACGAAGGCCACCGCCACCGAGGCGCCGATCAGCAACCGTCCGGCGTTGGCCCACCACAAGTTGGGCGAGAAGGCGAAAAAGGCGCTGCCGACTGCGGCGATCGCCGCACCGCTGCTTAGCAAGCGGCGCGGTCCCCAGCGATCAGCCAGAATGCCGGTCGGGATCTGCATTGCCACGTAGGAGTAAAAATAAAACGCCGACAGATTGCCCAGTTCGGCGGCGCCGAGCGAAAACTCATCCATTAGCCGGTCGGTCATCACCGCCGGCGCCACGCGCTGGAAAAAACCGATCAGGTAGAGCAGCGCGCCAAGTCCCCATACTGTCCATGCCAGCGGCACCGGTGGATGTGTACGGGACGGCATCATCACTGCGCCGCCGGTCGACAACGCCGGCGCCCGACCCCGCCAAGTCGGTGAACCGGTCCTCGACGGGGTGGCGAAAAACGCTTGCTCAGAGCAAAAAAACAAAAAAAATCAACCGGACTCACTGCGCTCCCCGCTCCAGGTTCGTCTATACTCCAGCTTTCTCGACGGCGATTCTAGCCGCAATCCGGAGAGCGCCAAGATCATGCTCATAAAATTTCTTGCTAGCTGTT
>JAEUOJ010000023.1 GCA_016789495.1 Accumulibacter sp.
TATAGATGGCCATTGGCGCCTGCGCCTGGCCATGCACCAGCAACGGCACCAGCGGGGTGAAGGAGCGCGGCCCTTCGACCAGGACGGCCGACGGCCAGCAAGACGCGAACCATCGCAACAGCTGCAGCGCGCATGCCGGGCAGGCCGTCGCGCACTTCAGGACCTATCTGAAAACCGACGACGAGCTGCACAACATCCTCGGTAACTACGGCCGGACCATTGCCGAGAACATCCATCTGCAAATGGCCCTGCATTACTACGAGGATCTTTCGGCATCCGAGGTCATCGTCAGGCAGGGCTTCACGCCGCTCAAGCCCAGCGCCTTTACCGCCGAGGGCGACATTTTGCCGCTGCATCAGGCCCCCGATGAAAAAGGCAGGATCGCGCAGTACGTCTATGGCGGGTTCAGCAAGTGCGCCTACACGTTGCAGAAGTTTCATTCCGACACCGAGCGTGTGCTCGCCTGCGTACTGGAGCCCGACGCGCTGCGCTGGTTCCGACCGGTGGCCGGACAGTTCAACATCTATTACCGCTCCGGCGCCAATCAACCCGAGTATGTGCCGGACTTCGTGGCGACAACCGCCCACCACAACCTGATGATCGAGAGCAAAGCGGCCAAGGATATGGAGGCCAGCGACGTGAAGGCCAAAGCCGACGCGGCGGCAACGTGGTGCAAGAACGCCAGCGAATATGCACGGGCGCAGGGTGGCAAGTCATGGAAATACCTGCTCGTGCCGCATGATGCGGTGGCTCACAACGTGACGTTATTGGCGCTGATGGGCAGGTATTCGGTCGCGGCGGCGTAACCAATGATCGTTCTGAACCCCTGTCAATCCAAACCGCTGGCGACAAAACCAGGAACATCGACACCTCAAGGTATGGGTGGTTGCGTCCCGACGTCAGCGCAGACACCGGCAGGACGATCGAACAGGATATCGGCAACATTCTGTCAGGATGCAAAGGGACAACGAAAGCGGTCCGCGAAAGCGAGTTCCACGGCGATGCCTCTCGAAGATAGGAGTGGTTTCGCAGGCTGGCGTCTTGATGCGTGCGCAGACCGAATTACCAGGTTGGCTCCCCGCGGATAGAGCGCTTCCTTGAAATCGATGTCTGGGCGAGCAAGTTTATTGCCGAGGGCATCGCGGTCAACGTGCGTTTGGATTGCGTCTAAGCGATCATTATTCGCCAGATCCCGGGCCACCTCCGGACGAACGGCTACGGATAGCCCACAGGGCAGAATTCAATAAACCGTGTAACCCTGTTCTCTTTGGATATAATCACAAGGCATTTGAAACCATATTGAGACAGGAGACAAGTCGTGGAAAGACGTTCGTTTTTGAAATCGGCTGGCGTCGGTCTGGCCGCTGGAACCGCCGCCATGCCGGCCATCGCCCAGAATATGCCGGCCATCAAATGGCGTTTGGCGTCGAGTTTTCCGAAGAGCCTGGATACCATTTATGGCGGCGCCGAGTTCATGGCCAAACGTGTCGCTGAGGCCACCGGTGGCAAATTCCAGATTCAGGTCTTCGCCGGAGGCGAGATCGTTCCTGGACCGGCGGTGTTCGACGCGGTCAAGGACTTGACGGTCGAAATGGCGCACACCGTTTCATACTACTTCTATGGCAAGGACCCGACCTACGCCATCGATACCACGATTCCTTTCGGGATGAACAACCGCCAGATGGATGCCTGGTACCGCTATGGCAACGGCGCCAAGCTGATGGGTGAATTGTTCGCCAAGTCGAACATCCTGACCATTCCCTGTGGCAACACCGGTGCGCAGATGGGCGGCTGGTATCGCAAGGAAATCAAGACCCCCGCTGATCTCAAGGGCCTGAAAATCCGTATCGGCGGTTTCGCCGGGGCGGTGCTGACCAAGCTGGGCGCCGTTCCGCAACAAATTCCCGGCGGCGACATCTATCCGGCACTTGAAAAGGGCACCATCGACGCCGCGGAGTGGATCGGTCCCTACGACGATCAGAAACTCGGCTTCAACAAGGTGGCCAAGTTCTACTACTACCCGGGATGGTGGGAAGGTGGTCCGCAGGTCTCCCTGTATATCAACACCAAGAAATGGGCGGAACTGCCGAAGGAATATCAAGCCATTCTGCACGCGGCTTGCGCGGACGCGCACATCGACATGATGGCCAAGTACGACGCCAAGAATCCGGCCGCGCTCAAGCAACTGGTCGGCTCGGGCACGCAGTTGAAACAGTTCCCGAAAGAGGTGATGGACGCCTGTTATGCGGCGGCGATGGAGCTTTACAAGGAGACTTCGGCGGCCAATCCAAACTTCAAGAAGGTTTACGACGATTACAAGAAGTTCATGGATGATCAGAATTTGTGGTTCCGCATCGCCGAAGGCGGTTTCGCGAATTACATGTTTACCAAGAAATGACCGGCACGGTGCCTGACGCCGTGGTGTGCCGGCACTAGACCGTAACCACCGCAACGGAGGTCGAATGGCCTCCGTTTCTTTTTGCGGCGATTGACCCTTGATCCTGCGGCGTATTTGGCGAGTTTGAAGAGTTTGGCGAACGGCGAGGATTTGGATCGGCACGGCAATCGTCGACATGGCCCCGCCTCTGGACCGTTTCGCATTCGGTCGGTTCTCCGCCAAATCCGGGGCAAGAACGTCCACCCGCCGGGCGGCGAGCGGCGACAGACCGCGGCAATCCGCCCGGCATGTTGCCCATCCCCGCCGATTTGATTGATTTTCAATATTTTCAGATGCGCATTCTGCTGATCAAGACCACGTCGCTTGGTGATGTCATTCATAATCTGCCGGTGGTCAGCGATTTGCGCGCCAGTTTGCCGGCGTCACGGATCGATTGGTGTGTCGAAGAAACGTTCGCCGAGATTCCGCGACTGCACCCGGCTGTCGAACAGGTGATTCCGGTCGCCGTCCGGCGCTGGCGAAAAAATCTTGCCGCCCGCACCACCTGGCGCGAAATCATCGCCTTCCGGCGACGAATCTCCGCCGTCGCTTACGACTACGTTCTCGATACGCAAGGGTTGCTGAAAAGCGGTGCGATCGCCCGGCTGGCACGCGGTACCCGTTGTGGCTACGCCGCGGAAGCCGCCCGCGAGCCCTGGGCGGCACGATGTTACGACGCGACCTTCGTCATTCCGCGCAACGTGCATGCGGTGTTGCGCAATCGTTGGCTGGCGGCGGCGGTATTCGATTATCCGGTCGATCTGCCTCTCGATTACGGTTTGCCGACCAGAACGTCGAGCATCAATCCGTGCGCCGAACAGGTCGCCGTTCTGCTTACCGCCACCAGCCGGGAGGACAAATTGTGGGACGAAAGCCACTGGTGCGCGTTGGCGGCGGCACTGGTCGAGCGTGGGCTGAAGCCGATATTGCCCGCCGGGACCGATCCAGAGCGGCGGCGCGCCGAGCGGATCGCCAGCACGGTGCAGACTTCCCGGGTCGCGCCACCCTTGTCTTTGTCGGCGCTGGCCACCTTGCTGGCCGATGCCCGGGTGGTTATCGGGGTCGATACCGGTCTGGTACATCTTGCCGCTGCTTTGCGGGTGCCGGTGATCGCGTTGTATACCGCCACCGATCCTGGCCTGACGGGAGTGTTGGGAACGGGTTTTTGTCGGAATCTCGGCGGCAAAGGCCAACCGCCGGCAGTGGCCGACGTCTTGCCGGTCGTCGACCAGGCGTTGCGCTGATGGCGCGGCTGTTCTATTCGCTGCTGTTTTATCTGGCGATGCCGTTGATCTGGCTGCGTCTTGTTTGGCGATCGCGTCGGCAACCCGAGTACTTGCGGCATCTCGGCGAGCGGCTGGGCTTCTATCCGCCGTCTGCCGGCGCGTCGTGGATCTGGTTGCATGCCGTCTCGGTCGGCGAAACGCGGGCGGCGGAGCCCTTGGTCGAAGCCTTGCTCGCGGCGTATCCCTCACATCGTTTGCTGCTGACCCACATGACACCCACCGGCCGAGCCGCGGCCAGCGAATTGCTGCGGCGGCATCCGCAGCGACTGGCGCAAGCCTACCTGCCTTACGATCTGCCGGGAGCCTGCGCACGCTTTTTTGACCATTTCCAGCCGTCGGTCGGACTGTTGATGGAAACCGAAATCTGGCCGAACCTGATCGCCACGGCCGTTCGTCGCCGGCGGCCGATCGCTCTGGTCAATGCGCGATTGTCGGCGCGTTCGCAACGTGGCTATTCCCGTCTGCTGCCGCTGATCGAACCGGCACTGGCCTCGCTGGACGCCGTGGCCGCGCAGAGTCCGGCCGACGCGGCGCGCCTGCAAGCCATCGGGGCAAAGCGGGTGACGGTGGTCGGCAATCTCAAATTCGACGCCACTCCGGCTCCGGAAAAATTGGCTTTGGGAGCGCACTGGCGGCAAGCGATCGGCGCGCGTCCGGTACTGCTCGCCGCCAGCACCCGCGATGGCGAAGAGGCTTTGCTTCTCGACGCCCTGGCTTCCCTAGCCATCGCCGACCTGCTGTTGGTACTGGTGCCGAGGCATCCGCAGCGCTTTGCCGAAGTCGCTCGACTGCTGACGACGCGTCGGCTGGTTTATTGCCGGCGTGGCGAGCTGGCGCTTCCCAGTCGCCAAACGCAGGTCTGGCTGGGCGACAGCATGGGCGAAATGGCGGCGTACTATGCTTTGGCTGACCTGGCGATGATCGGCGGCAGTTGGTTGCCGTTCGGCGGACAGAATCTGATCGAAGCGGCGGCCTGCGCTTGCCCGGTGCTGATTGGACCGCATATGTTCAATTTCGAGCAAGCCAGCGCCGATGCGGTGCAGGCCGGCGCGGCATGCCGTGTGGCAGACGCCTCGTCGGCGGCACGACTGGTCGATGAATTGCTGGCCGATCAGCGACGACTGCTGGCGATGCGTGACGCCGCGCGAGTTTTCAGCCAAAGGCATCAGGGAGCGACGGCGCGCACCGTCGCCCTGATCGGTCAACTCATGGCGCAACCAGCAGAGCGTTGATCCGTTCGAGGTCGGTTTCGCTGAGCGTGCCGACCGCCGCTTTCAGCTTCAGTTCGGCCATCAAGGTGTCGAAACGGGCTTTTTCGAGGTCGCGCCGAGTCAGATAAACCTGGTTTTCGGCGTTCAGCACGTCGATGTTGATGCGCACGCCGACTTCGTAACCCAGGCGATTCGATTCCAGCGAACTCAAGCCGGAGCGCAGCGCCGCTTCCAGAGCGTTGACCCCCGCCAGGCCATTGACCACTCCCAGGTAAGCCTGACGGGCATTGAGACCGGCGGTGCGTTTGGCATGGTCGAGCGCGGACATTTCGGCGGTATAGCGCGCGGCGGCTTCGCGGGTCCGGGAATTGACGGCGCCACCCTGAAAAATCGGCACGTTCAGCTGCACGCCGACCTGGCGACTAGTGGTATTGATTTCGCCGATGCCGAACTGCCCGGGACCGTAGCTCTTGTTGTAATTGGCGACGGCGTCGAGTGTCGGGTAATGACCGGCCCGGTTGATGTCGATCGATTTTTTGGCCGCTTCGGCGGCGGCTTGTTGCGCCTGCACGGCGAAGTTGCCGCTTTCGGCGGCGTCGACCCAGGGCTGCATTTCAGGCGGTTGGGGTGGGTCGAGCACCGCTTTCGGTTTCAGTCGACTCAATTCGCCGGGATCACCGCCGATCAATACCCGCAAGGCGTAGCGCTTGACTTCCAATTCGCTTTCGGCGTTGATTTCCTGAGCGACGGCCAGGTCATAACGCGATTGCGATTCATAGGTGTCGGTGATCGTCGCCGTGCCGACCTCGAAATTTTTCTTGGCCTGCGCCAGTTGCTGGGAAATCGCCGCTTTATTGGCTTGCACCGCCCGGAGATTCTCGATCGCCAACAGCACATCGAAGTAGGCTTGCGCGACGCGCAGGATCAGCTCCTGGCCGGCCTGCGCGAAGTTGGCCTCGCTTTGCATGATCAGCAATTTCGCCTGATCGTAAAGCAGGAAATTCTGCCAGCGAAACAGGGGCTGGGTCAGGGAGACGCCGTAGCCCTTGCTGTCGTACCTGCCTTTATAGTCTTGCGACGATCCGGATGACGAAATGGCTTGATAACGGCTATCGTTCCAGGAGGCATTGCCGGTGCCACTGATCACCGGCAACAGACCCGCCAGGGCTTGCGGCTGTTTTTCCCGCCCCATCTCGGCCGCGGCTCGGGCGGCGGCATACTGGGCATCGTAACTCAGCGCTTGACGATAGACTTGCAACAGATCGCTGGCCCAGGCGGAGGTGGCGGTGGTCAGGCCAGCCAGAAACAAGGTGTGCACAAGACGTCGAACTTTCACCGGCATCGCGCGAACTCACTTTCAATAGGTGTGCATCAGCGGATCGACATCGCGTGCCCAAGCATCGATGCCCCCGGAAAGATTATAGGTTAAAGCAAAACCTTGCCGTTCGAGAAAATTGGCTACCTGCAGGCTGCGGATGCCATGGTGGCAGATGACGACCGTCTCCGCCTGCGGGTCGAGTTGGTCCAGTTTCGCCGGCACGATGGACATCGGCAACAACCGGGAACCGGGCAGATGGCACAACGCGTATTCCCAGGGTTCCCGCACATCGAGCAGCACCGGTCGAGCTCTGCCGGTGGTGGCGTCAGTGGCGGCGCCGGCGGTCAACCAGTCGGCCAGTTCGACCGCCGTAAGATGACGCATCAATCCGTCACAACGGGTTCAGAAAACGAAACCCAGCTTTTGCTTGGCTATCAGCGGCGAGATGACCGTTTCAAAGAGGTTGACCACCGTGTAAGCGGTCTCGCTGCTGCGCGTCACCAATTGGGCGTGCATCACCGGTGCCCGACCGATGAACGCGCTCAACCGGCCGCCGATTTTCAGTTGCTTGAGAAAAGCGGGGGGAAGCTGCGGCAGCGATCCGGAAATGACGATTACATCATAGGGCGAAGGCCCGGGCCAGCCATTGGCGCCGTCGCCAATCTCGACACTGACATTGACGACCCCGGCCTGGCGCAGATTGCGCTTGGCCAAATCGGCCAGGATGGGATTGATTTCGACGGTATGCACATACTCGGCCTTGGCGGCGAGCAAAGCCGCCATATAGCCGCTGCCGGCACCGATTTCGAGGACCATGTCGGTGTTTTTGATGTGCACTTCCTGGAGGATTTTGGCGTCGATTTTCGGGGCCAGCATCGTCTGCCCCTGGCCGATCGGTAATTCCAGGTCGGCGAAAGCCAGGGCACGGTGCGCGGATGGAACGAACTCCTCGCGCTTGACCAATGCCAGCAGGTCAAGAACCTCGGGATCAAGGACTTCCCAAGGGCGGATTTGTTGTTCGATCATGTTGAAGCGGGCGCGCTCGATATCCAGATCTGCCGTAAGCATATGATTCCCCGTCACATTGGCCATTCGATGGCGATTCACTAACTACTTGTCTGGAAATTATACCCGTATCACCTGGAGTCGCGTAGCGCGCGAGCGTGCCAACGGCATCGTTCCGTCAGTGACCGGCGTCGGCTTGGCGTCAGGTCAACCCGCCAGGCCAGGTTCGTTGGCCGTCGATTGGCAAGAATCAAGCCGCCGCTTGCCTTCAGATGATCATTGGATGCGACAATCGGCCGATGAAAACCACACATTTCCTGCAACTGACACTGCTCGGCGCACTGTGGGGCGGTTCGTTCCTGTTCACCCGTCTGGCCGTTCCCGAACTCGGACCGGTCTGGCTGGTCGCCCTGCGGGTTCTGGCCGGCGCCCTGTTTCTGCTCCTGGTCAGCGCGATGCGGCGATCGCCGCTGGAACTGAAAGGCAATCTGCGCCACCACTTTTTTCTCGGTTTTCTGAACACGGCGCTGCCATTCGTACTATTTTCGTATGCCGCCACGGCGTTGACCGCTTCGTTGTTGTCGATCATCAATTCGATGGCGCCACTGTGGGGAGTGACCTTCGGCATGTTGCTCACCCGGCAGTTGCCGTCGGGACGGGTGATCGGCGGACTGGTCGCCGGGCTGGCCGGCGTGACATTGCTGGTATGGCGCGACCCGGCCGCGCTGGCAGCCGACTCGGCGTGGCCGGTTGCGGCGGCGCTGATCGCACCGGTCTGTTATGGTCTGGCCAGCCATTACGCGCGTTTGCGGACGGCGCAGGCGCAGCCGATGGCCATTGCCCATGGCAGCATGTGGGGAGCTTTGCTGTGCCTGCTGCCGGCCTTGCTGCTTTCACCGCGGCCGACGCCGGCGACGGTCGGCGGCGGCGCGCTGGCGGCGGCGCTGGCGCTGGGCGTGCTATGTACCGGGCTGGCGTACCAGATCTATTTTCGGCTGGTGCGCGAGATCGGCGCGGCACCGGCGTTGACCGTCACTTTTCTGATTCCGTTGTTCGGCATCCTCTGGGGCGCGCTGTTCCTGAACGAAACGGTGACTGGCGTGACTTTCGTCGGCGCGGCATTCGTTCTGCTCGGCACCGGGCTGGTCACGGGCTTCAACCCGCTGGCCTGGCGACCGCGCCGAGTCTGAGCCCGGCTCGCTTTGGCCAACGGCCGCCACGCTTGCCTACTCGGCGAGCGAGCGTTCGATGATCTCGCCGAGATCCGACGACAAGTGAGCGGATGCCTGAAGCTTGAGCAATGCGGCGCGCGCTTTGGCTTGTCGACCGCTGTCGAATCGCCGCCAACGGTCGAAACGACGCGCCAGTCGGGCGGCAACCTGCGGGTTAAGCGGGTCGAGTTCGGCGATCCGTTCGGCGAGAAAGCGGTAACCGCTGCCATCGGCGGCGTGGAAGCGCAGATGATTGTTGCCGAAGGTGCCGAGCAGCGCGTAGACCTTGTTCGGGTTGAGCAGGTCGAACGCCGGGTGGTCTAGCAACCGGCTGACCACGCTCAAGGTCGTCGGCAAACGGCTGGCGGCCTGGACGGCCAACCATTTGTCGACCACCAGCGCCTGTTCGTGCCAGCGCGCATGGAAGGCGGCGAGCGCCTGCGTCCGTTCGGGACAGTCGAGTTGCGCCAGCACGGAAAGCGCGGCGAACTGGTCGGTCATGTTGTCGGCGCTGGCGAACTGTTCCCACG
>JAEUOJ010000041.1 GCA_016789495.1 Accumulibacter sp.
TCGCCATCGACGAGTACATCGCCCATCACAACACCAACCCCAAGCCATTCATCTGGACCAAGAGCGCAGCCGACATCCTGCAGAAGGTCATCCGCGCCAACAGCCGCTTAAGTTCTAAACAGAATGGAACACTACACTAGATCTTTTCGATCCACGGCCAAAATCTCTGTCTGATTCGGCCGACCACGCCAATATCGGCGCGCAAAGAACGCTACTATTTCGCCTCCTGCTAGCCAAGGACAGGCGATGGATCCCACTTCATTCGTAAATTCGGCGGTTCTGCTCTTACTGGTCGCGTCGGTGACGGTCGCCATATTCCGGCGTTTCGGTCTGGGTTCGATTATCGGTTTGCTGGTCACCGGCATCGTCGTCGGCCCGCATACTCCTGGACCATTCGTGACGACCGAAGTCGATGATGTACGCCGATTCACCGAAATCGGCGTCGTCCTGCTGCTGTTCCTGATCGGTCTGGAAATGAAGCCTCGCCGCCTGTGGGAATTGCGGCGGATGCTTTTCGGGCTAGGCTCGCTGCAAATCGTCGTTTGCGCGGGAGCCATTGCCGGCTATTTCCATCTCGTCGAACCAAGTGGCGCGAAGTCGCTAGTGCTAGGCGCCACTTTCGCACTTTCGTCTACCGCTTTCGTCATGCAACTGCTCAAGGATCAGGGTGAAATCGGCAGCCGGCACGGGCAAACGGCTTTCGCCATTCTGTTGATGCAGGACCTGGCGGTGGTTCCTTTGTTGGCGATGGTACCGATGCTCGCCGACGCCGGACCGGTAGCGAAAGACATTTCGTTGGGGAGACAAATCGCCACGGCACTATTGATGGTCGGGCTGGTCATGGCCGCAGGACGTTATCTGGTTCCTCGCGCGCTCGACCATCTGGCGCGCACCAACAACCGCGAGGCATTTCTGTTGTCGGCGATGGCCGCCATGTTCCTGGCCGCCCTGGCCATGGAACACGCCGGCATGTCGATGGCACTCGGCGCGTTCCTGATGGGGATGATGTTGTCGACCTCGCGTTACGCGTTGCAGATCGAAGCCAGCATGGAGCCGCACAAGGGCCTGCTGATGAGTCTGTTTTTCGTCGCCGTCGGCATGTCGGTTGATGTCGGCTCTCTCGCCGAACAGCCGCTCGAATTTTTGTCGCATGTCTTGGCCATCATACTGATCAAAGTGCTGGCCATCTATCTGCTGTGTCTGATGTTTGGCACCGGTCGGGCGACCGCCTTGCGCACCTCCTTCCTGCTCGCACAAGGCGGGGAATTCGGCTTCGTCCTGTTCGGCGCGGCGAAAGCGATCGGCGTGGTCGACGATCGCCAGTTCGTTCTCGCCGTGGCGGTGATTTCGGTGACCATGCTTCTGACGCCGCTATTGGCCGGAATCGGTAATCGGCTGGCGCGACGACAAATCGATCGGGCCAACACCCTGTCTGACGATGGGCCAACTTTACAGACGGCCAGCGAACCGGAACCGCGTGCCGTCATCGCCGGCTATGGACGGGTCGGTCACACCGTCGGCACCATTTTTGGCAGCAATCGGATTCCGTTCATCGCCTTCGATACCAATGCCGCACTGGTCGCCGAGTGGCGAAAAAGTGGTCACCCCGTGTTCTTCGGAGAAGTCGGCGACCCGGCACTGTTCGCTTCGGCGGCCTTGCAACACGTCGAATTGATCGTGCTGACCATCAATGAATACGATACCGCGCTGCGTGCAGTCAAATTGATCCGCTCCCGATTTCCCGAACTGAAAATCGTCGCCCGCGCCCGCGATCTGGCGATGTGTGATGCCCTGTTGCAGGCCGGCGTCAGTCAGGCTTTTCCCGAAACGCTCGAAGCCAGCTTACGTCTGGCCGCAGAAGCCCTGGAAGCACTCGGCAGTTCCCAAGACGACGCCGAACTGATCCTTCGCGGCGTACGCGGCACCGATTACGCCCTGGTACGTTACGGTCCGGAATCAGTCATCCCGACCAAAAACAGTCAGTCGATCGGCGATCGGACAACTGATGAATACCCTCCCCGATAGAAGGCTACTGACGATTTTCTCGCTTCCTATCCACTGCCGGCAAGCGCAGAATATGCACTATTGAAAGCGCCCTCTTTTGACTTGCCACGAGGGGATGAGCATGGAAACCGTCGCTTTTTTGCAACAACAACCGATATTTGGCGGCATCACCGACACGGCGATGCAAGCGTTGATACCGCTGTTTCGTGAACTCGATTTTCCGCAAGGCGCGCTGATCGTCCGCGAGGGTGACGAAGGCGATTCGCTGTTCGTGATTTGTCACGGCAGCGTCGAGGTATTGAAAGCCGATGGCGGCACGGAGGACGATGACCATCTTGGCAGCCGAATCGCCGTCTTGCAGAAAGGCGACGTGTTTGGCGAGATGGAACTGATCGACATGCAGCGCCGGTCGGCGAGTATTCGCGCCCTGACGCCCGTTAATGCGCTGGCGCTGACGAATGGCGACCTGTTCCAGATTTACCAGTCCGATCCGCCGACTTTCACGCTGATCGTGCTCAATCTGGCCCGAGAACTCAGTCGCCGCTTACGTCGCCTGGATGAATTCGTCGGCCATCAGTTAAGCGCGTCGGCGGCAACGAACGGTCAGTGATCGACCGAATTCTGCTGCCACCAGATCTGGGTCAGCAACTCGGTCTGCCAAGCGCGCAGGGCGATCACCATACGTCCGGAAATGGTCAGCAAATCCCCATAAAGCAAGCTGTAGGCCTTTAGTAAATTTCCGGACATCGCCTGTTCGACGATTCGCGCCGAGGTCTCGTGGAATTCGGCGTGCAGCCGTCGTATTTTCACATACCAGTGATTGCCCGGATCACGCACCATCCATTGGCAACTTTCCAGCCATTTGCCAAAATCACACCCTTCAACGCTGCGGATCTGGTCGATATCGAACCGGGTCTGCGCCGTGAACGTATTGATGACCGCTTCTCTCAGCCATGATACCCAGTGAACGTGCGCACCGATGGCTTTCTCGATGTCTGAAACCCGCTCCACGGTGAATCTCCTGTAATAACTGCCACCTACTTATCGCCTACGGCAGCTTGCGCTGTCGGCAGGCATCGTCCGTCGCCGCCGATTTTACGGACTCTCGCCGCGCAGCTTATCGACCGTTCAGTCGCGGGTAATCGGTATAGCCGACCGGACCCGGCGAATAAAAAGTGGCTGGATTCGGCTGATTCAATGGCGCGCCAACCCGGATCCTTTCCGGCAGATCGGGGTTGGCCAGGAAGGCGGTGCCGAAAGCGACGGCATCGAGTCGACCTTCGGCCACCGCAAGGGCCGCCTCATCGGGAGAGTAGCCCATATTGCCGACCAGGACCCCACGATAGGCGGCACGGACGGGGGTGACCACTTCGCCGCTCTGCTTGCCGAAAAAGTCGCCGCGCATCAGATGCAGATACGCCAGCGAGTAATCATTGAGCCGCTCGGCCAGCCAACTGACCAGTCCCACCGGATCGCTATCGATCATGTCGTTGTAACTGTTGAGCGGCGAGAGACGCAGTCCGACCCGTTGACTGCTCCAGACCAGGCTGACGGCTTCGAGCACCTCGAAAAGCAATCGTGCCCGGTTTTCACGCGCGCCACCGTAAGGGCCATGGCGGCGATTGCTGCCGTCGCGCAGGAACTGATCGAGCAGATAGCCGTTGGCGCCATGCACTTCGACCCCGTCAAAGCCGGCGTCCTTGGCATACGCCGCCGCTTGTTTGAACCCGGCGACGATTTCAGCAAGTTCATCGTCACGCAGTTCCCGTGGCACGACGTAGGGCTGCTTGCCGGCCGGCGTATGCACTTCGTCGCCGGTAATGGCGATCGCGCTGGCGCTGACCGGCTGTCGGCCGTCGTTGAGCAGCGGATGACAGGCACGGCCACCATGCCAGATTTGCAGGAAAATCCGACCGCCGGCGGCATGCACGGCGTCGGTGACCAGTTGCCAACCGGCGACCTGTTCGACAGAGCAGATTCCCGGTTCGCGCCAGAAAGCGGAATTTCCGGCCATGGCCATGGTCGCTTCGGCGATCAGCAGACCGGCGGAAGCACGTTGGGCATAATATTCGGCCATCAATGAATTGGCGAGGTGCTGCTCGCCGGCCCGACAACGGGTGAGCGGCGCCATGAAGATGCGGTTCGGGGTGAGGATGGCCCCCAAATGAAGTTCGGAAAATAAACTGGTCATGACTGTTTCCTATTGCCAATCAGCAAGGTTGTAATAATGGCTAGGAAGTTGTCGGAGTTGAGCGATCATCGTGAGCCAAGAGGGAGAGCACGGACAGTTTTCCACGATTCCGGGGCGCATGGTGGGTCTATGCAACGAAAAACCTGGAAAAATGGCTCGCTCTTCCCGATGGCACGGTAGATCAGTCTCAATTCCGACAGACTCCTAGGGAAGATTGACCCGTTTGGCTGCTCTGAGCATCACCCACAAAGCACCGTCGCCACCATCGCTTGACGGTGGGTGACAGAAGGCCAGCACTGCCTGGTGGCGGCTCAGCCAACGTTTGACCAGACCGCGCAAAATGGCTTCACGATCCGGCGAACCACGTCCCCGGCCGTGGACAATACGCAGACAGCGTTTGCCACGACTGAGCGCTCCAGACACGAAAAGCGCCACCGACTGGTAGGCTTCGTGGCGATTGAGGCCGTGCAGGTCGAGATGATCCTGGATGCTCCAGCGTCCGCGCCGCAAGTCTCGCAGAACATTGCGCGGCACACCGTCTCGGAGGAAGGAATCGGCGCCACCGAGATCCAGCCAGTCGTCGATCGCCAGCGGGCCATGCGTTAGCTCGGCGAGCACCGCTGCTTCATCGCGTTCCCGCTGTCGCGGCCGTGGACTGGGCTTGGGCGGTTCAAAACTGGAGCGGTTGAGCGGCGGCAAGGGCACGGTCCCGGCGATCGCCGCCCGAAAAACGGCCTGATCGTCGGCGCTGGGCACTCCTGACCGCCGCATGGCTGGTCGCTTGACGTCCCGAGACGACATCAGCGCGCGCCAATTCATCAATGGCGGTTACTCAGCCGATCAAGCCGAGATCGTCGAGATAACGTTCGGCATCGAGAGCCGCCATGCAACCGCTTCCGGCCGAGGTGCATGCTTGCCGATAGACATGATCCTGTACGTCGCCAGCGGCAAAGACCCCGTCAATCGAGGTGGCCGTCGCATTACCGTTCCGACCGCTGGTAGTGACCAGATAACCGCCCTCCATCGCCAATTGACCGACGAACAGCTCGGTGTTCGGACGGTGACCGATGGCAATGAACACCCCTTTCACCGCCAGATCTTCGCTGATTCCGCGAACCTGATCCTTGATGCGCAAGCCGGTGACGCCGGACGCATCGCCGAGGATTTCGTCGAGAGTGCAATGCCAGCGGATGGTCACCTTGCCAGCCTTTTCCTTGGCGAACAGCTTGTCCTGCAGGATGCGTTCGCTGCGCAACTTGTCACGACGATGTACCAGAGTGACATGACTGGCGATGTTCGCCAGATACAGCGCTTCCTCGACGGCGGTATTGCCGCCACCGATGACCGCCACCGGTTGCTCACGGTAAAAAAAGCCATCGCAGGTCGCGCAGGCCGAAACGCCTCGACCGGCAAATTGATCTTCCGAAGGCAAACCGAGATATTGCGCCGAAGCGCCGGTGGCGATGATCAGCGCATCGCAGGTGTAGTTGGCGGTATCCCCCTCCAGGACGAACGGTCGCTGATCGAGCCGGGCGACGTTGATGTGGTCGAAAACGATTTCAGCCTCGAAGCGCCGCGCGTGCTCTTCGAAACGCTGCATCAGTTCGGGGCCTTGCACGCCGGTCGGGTCGGCCGGCCAGTTGTCGACATCGGTCGTGGTCATCAACTGACCGCCTTGCGCCATCCCGGTGACCAACACCGGCTTGAGGTTGGCGCGGGCCGCATAAATGGCGGCGGTATAACCGGCCGGACCGGAACCGAGGATCAACAATCGGCAATGACGGGATTCCTGGGACATTTCGATTGGGCTCGCAAAATGAAAAACAACGAAAATTATAACCGGCAAAACACGGTTCGCCGCGGACGACTTTCCGGCAACTTTACTGTTAAACCGGGCAAAGTGGCTTATAATCGAACGGCAAGCCCTTGAAAGAAATCACTTCAATTGATGAGAGAATGCCTCATGAACACTCAGGTCGAACAGCCCAGGCGCGGTCCAAGTCTGATTTTGCTGCACAGTATTCCGATGTTTGCCGGCATCCCGGATTCGCAGCTCGAACAAATCGCCAAAGTTGCCTTCCACCGCCGGGTGTCGCGCCAGACAACCATCGTCCGCGCCGGCGACAGCACCGACTCGTTGTACGTGTTGATCAGCGGCAGCGCCAAGGTGCTCAATAGCGACGAGGATGGTCGGGAGGTGATTCTGACGCTGCTCGGGCCAGGCGAATTTTTCGGCGAGATGGGTCTGATCGACGGCAGCCCGCGTTCCGCCGACGTAATGGCCACCGAAACCTGCGAACTGCTGGTGATTACCAAAAACGACTTCATCCGTTGCTTGTCGGAAAACTTCGATCTCTGCCTGAACATCATGAAGAGTCTGGTCCAAAGACTGCGCGAGGCTGACCGCAACATCGAAAGTCTGGCGCTGATGGATGTCTATGGGCGCGTTGCCAAATTGCTGATCGATTTTTCCGAGGATGAACGCGGTCAATATGTGATCAAACGCCGCCTGACCAAGCAGGACATCGCCAAGATGATCGGCGCCTCGCGTGAAATGGTCAGCCGGGTGATGAAGGATCTGGAAAATCGCGGCTATTTCAAGGTTGAAGGCGGGCGGATCATCATCCGTGAAAAAAGCATTCCCTCTTCACCCAACAGTCAAACCGTTGAAAGCGACAAGTGACCCGGACCTCTGCTCGCTCGCGTTGCATATAGTTTCTGTTAATGGCAACCCTAACTAAAACCAAACGCGTTGGCCACGCGGACCATCGCCCGCTGACAGCAGCAAGCCCGTTGCCCGAAAAGATTGCCTTGCTGCTCCAAGAATCCCGCTGGCTGATCCTGATCGCCGTCGCCAGCTACCTCGCGCTGTCCTTGTGGGGCTATCACCGCGCCGATCCCGGCTGGTCGCACGCAGTGCAGACGGTGGTGCTGCACAATCCGGCCGGCCGGAGCGGTGCCTGGCTGGCGGATTTGCTGTTCTTTGTTTTCGGCCTGTCGGCGTGGTGGTGGATCGTCCTGTTGCTGGTCTTCGTCTTCCTCGGCTATCGCCGTCTCGACAACCAGACCAGTCGCGACCGGCGACCACTGTATATCGCGCTCGCCGGATTTCTGGTGCTGATCGTTGCCAGCAGCACGCTTGAAACCTTGCGCTTCCACAACCTCCAGGCGACGCTGCCCAACGGTCCCGGTGGAGTGATCGGCATCGAACTGAGCGCCACCGCCGTACGCTACCTCGGCCACACCGGTGCCACCCTGGCGCTGTTCGCGATGCTGATTCTCGGCTGGAGCATATTTTCCGGCATGTCCTGGCTCACCGCCGCCGAGCGGGTCGGCACCGTGATCGAAAACCTCTTCTCTGGAATCGGCCGACTGCACGATCGTTGGCAGGATCGGCGGATCGGGCGCGAGATGGCGCGCGAGCGCGATGCAGTCGTTGAAGGCGAGAAAAAACGCACCGAAACACAGGAACCGACCTTGCCAACGGTCTTCAAGACGCCGCCCGAGCCGCCGATGCTTGAGCCGACACTTGGCACGAACGAGGCAATCGAAGTCCTGCGCGACAGCGATCCCTTACCCGAACCCACTTTTGCCGACGTGCCGGCGGAACCGGTCACGGAGCTCCCATCCACCAGCAAGTCAGCGATGACGCTCGAAAAAAAGCGATCGAGTGCCCGAACAGCGCTGGGTTTTATCCCTTCTCCAGAAGGCGGCCTGCTGCCCCCTTTGCATTTGCTCGAACCGGCTCCCCCGCAAAGCGACTTGATCCACCCGGATACGCTCGAATACACCTCGCGGCTGATCGAACGCAAGCTGGCGGATTTCGGTGTCCAGGTGTCGGTCACCGCCGCCTTTCCCGGACCGGTGATCACCCGCTACGAAATCGAACCGGCGGTCGGCGTCAAGGGCGCGCAAGTCCTCAATCTGGCCAAGGATCTGGCGCGCTCATTGTCGCTAAGCTCGGTGCGCGTCGTCGAAACAGTGCCCGGCAAATCGTCAATGGCGCTCGAACTGCCGAACCCGAAACGGCAGACGGTACGGTTGCTGGAAATCATTTCCAGCAAGGAATACAACGACATGCCTTCGCCGTTGACCATAAGCCTGGGCAAGGACATCGGCGGCCGGCCGATGGTCGTCGACCTCGCCAAGATGCCGCACCTGCTGGTTGCCGGCACCACCGGATCGGGAAAATCGGTCGGCATCAACGCCATGATCCTGTCGCTGCTCTATAAAGCCGGGCCCGAGCAGGTCCGTCTGATCCTGGTCGATCCAAAAATGCTCGAACTATCGATTTACGAAGGAATTCCTCACCTGCTGGCACCGGTGGTGATCGACATGAAACAGGCCGCCAACGCCCTGAACTGGTGCGTCGGCGAAATGGAAAAACGCTACAAGCTGATGTCGGCGATGGGGGTACGCAATCTCACTGGCCTGAACAACCGGATCAAGGAAGCCGAAAAACTCGGTCAATCGATCGCTAATCCAGTTTCGCTGACCCCGGACTCGCCGGAACCATTGACGACGATGCCGTATATCGTGCTGGTCATCGATGAACTGGCCGACCTGATGATGGTCGCCGGCAAGACCGTCGAACAATTGATCGCTCGACTGGCGCAGAAAGCCCGCGCTTCAGGCATCCATCTGATCCTAGCCACGCAACGCCCGTCGGTCGACGTGATTACCGGCCTGATCAAAGCCAATATTCCCACGCGCATCTCGTTCCAGGTCTCTTCGAAAATCGATTCGCGAACCGTGCTCGACCAAATGGGTGCCGAAACCTTGCTCGGCCAGGGCGACATGCTTTATCTGGCGCCGGGAACCGGCTATCCGACGCGCGTTCATGGCGCTTTCGTCGCCGATGACGAAGTCCATCGGGTCGTCGACTACCTCAAACAAGTGGCAGCGCCCGACTACATCGACGGCGTGCTCAGCGGTGGCGGCGATGTTGACGATAGCAATGCGACGGGTGAAGGCGGCGCCGATAGCGACGGCGAAGCCGATCCGATGTATGACCAGGCAGTGGAAGTGGTCCTCAAAAATCGGCGGGCATCAATTTCCCTGGTTCAACGCCATCTGCGTATCGGATATAACCGCTCCGCCCGGTTGATCGAAACCATGGAAAAGGCCGGCTTGGTTTCGACGATGGACGCCCGTGGCGGTCGAGAAGTTCTCGCCCGCAAGGAAGAGGAATGAATCGTTACAGCGCGCTATTGCTCTCCGCCATCGGGTGGTCACTGGTCACGCCGGCTTCCGCCGATTCACTGGCCAAGCTGCACCGATTTCTCAATGACACCAAAACCTTGCGCGCTGAATTCACCCAGACGGTCATTGCGCGCAACGGTCGCCAACCGCAGATTTCGAGCGGTGTGATGACCTTTTCCCGACCGGGAAAATTCCGCTGGCAAATCGAGAAACCGTATCCGCAACTGTTGGTCGGTGATGGTCAACAGGTATGGATTCACGACCCGGAATTACGGCAGGTGACCATCAGAAAAGCCGGCAAGGCCATCGGCGGCACACCCGCGGCGCTGCTTGCCGGCGACAGCACCATCGAAAAGAATTTCATCCTGCGCGATGCCGGAGAGGAACGCGGCCTCGACTGGATCGAAGCGATTCCCAAGGCACAGGACACCGGATTCGAAAAAGTGCGCCTCGGTTTCGTCGCCAACGACCTCAAGGCGATGGAACTGCTCGACAGCCTCGGCCAAACCACGTCCTTGCTCTTCGCGCATATCGAACGCAACCCTCGCTTGGCGCCGACTCTTTTCCGCTTCACGCCGCCACCGCGCACCGACGTGATCAGCGAGTAGCCAGAAAATTGACTTTCCTGTCGTCTCGAAGGTCTTTTCGGGAGAGGATGGCCCGCCAGCTAGGTTCCGCCATCAATGCATGCGCTGGCCCTTGCAAGGTCAGCATCAAATAATTACTTGCTTTAATTTAAAATAACCAAATCCTATAGCCCGTTCCTGGCTTCACGCATCAGTTCTCGCGCGCGACAAAGATCTTGCCAAGCTTTTGCCTTGTCCGTCAGGTTGCGCAACAAATAGGCGGGATGGTAGCTGACCAGCATCGGAATTTCGCCGGTTGGCGTGCGATGACTGAAAGTACGACCACGTAGCGACGCCAGGGTATCAACCTCGCCGAGCAGGGCTTGCGCCGCGACGCGACCGAGCAGAACGATCAGCCGAGGCTGCAGCAGTGCAATCTGTCGTTGCAGATACGGGTGGCAGGCGACGATTTCAGCGATTTCGGGGGTGCGGTTCTTGGGTGGACGGCACTTGACGGCGTTGGCGATATAAACATCCTCGCCACGACGCAAACCGATCGCTTGCAGCATCGCGTCGAGCAATTTTCCGGCTTGACCGACGAAGGGTTCTCCCCGCGCGTCTTCTTCCGCCCCGGGCCCCTCGCCAATGAACAACCAGTCGGCGGCGGTATCACCAACACCAAGCACCGCCTGCCGACGCTGCTGGCATAAGCCACAAGCTTGGCAGCCTGCCGTATCCTGCGCCAATTCCAGCCAGTCCAGGCGCGCGATCCGCTGGAGGCGCTGATTTTGGCTCGGTTCTTCGCTCGCTGCGACCAGCCTCTCAGCCGGTGTCGGCGGATCACTGGCGGAGATGGCCTGCGGCGTCAGCGACGACGCCAGGTGGTTGGCAGTGTCTCGCAAACGCCATTGTGGTGACAGGCCCATTTCATCGAGCAGTTCATGACGTCGCAAGCGGCCTGGGTTGCTATCGTGGTCATTCATCGCGTCCCTCCTGCGGCAACATTCGCCGGCTGCGCCAGGTTCAGTCGCATCACCAGGGCATCCTCGCGTCCAATCGTCGCCTGGTAGTAATCACGTCGTACGCCGATTTGCTGAAAACCGAAACATCGGTAGATCGCTAGTGCCCGTTCGTTCGAAGGCCGGACTTCAAGCAACAGACTGGTTGCGCCCCTTTCGCTTGCCAAACGCACGGCATGGCGCAGCAATGCCATCCCATGACCTGCCCCTTGCCACTCCCGATCGACACTGATGTTGAGCAGATGCGCCTCGTCAATGACCCGCATCAGAACGAAGTAACCGATCAGACGATCGCCTTGACAGCAACCCCAGACGCTGTCGCCAGCGGCAAATGAATCACGAAAATTTCCGGCCGTCCACGGGAAAGGGTAAACGCGGTTTTCGATGGCGACCATTTCGTCGATCATGGCCGTGTCCAGGGGGAGCAAATTCACGCCGATCGGCACGTCAGGCTTTTCCACCCGTCGCCAGACGCTCGGCGACGGTCAAGGCAATCTTGTTGCGGACGTATAGCGGTGTTGCCTCGGCGGCGTCAATCCCCTTGCCGCACGCCAGCCCTTCCGCGCCCAACAGGGCCACCGCGCCTGCGTCGGGAAGCAATTCGGGCAACCAGGCATCGACATGATCCACAAGCCGTTGCCTCAACATCGGGTAGTGTCGCAGTCCGTTGCCACAGGCCAACCAGCCGACCGTATGCGGTACCGGCAGTTGTGCCGGCGGGTCCACAGCGACCGCGGTTACGCCCTGACCATCGACGAAGCAGCCATGGTACACCTCGCCCATCCGCGCATCGAGCAAGACGATCACTCGACGCCCGCCGCTGTGCAGCGCCATTGCGTCAAGGGTGCCGACGGCGACCACCGGCAGGTCATGTGCAAAGGCCAAACCCTGGGTGATGCCGCAGGCCACGCGCAGACCGGTGAATGACCCGGGACCGGCGGCAAAGGCAATCGCCGCCAATTCCGCCAGGCACCAACTTGCCTCGTGGAGCGTATCCCGGATCAGCGGCAGCAGGGTTTCCGAATGCGATCGGCCGGCGGGGCATTGCCGGCGGAGCAATTCGCCATCATTCAACAAGGCGATGCTTCCGGACTCGGTGGAGGTATCGATAGCCAGCAATTTCATGCCGCCTATTCTACCTGCGCGAATCGAACGCGTCGCCTGGCAGGACGCGGCCAGCATCCGTTCGATCCAGCCGTTCGCGGGGGGTCGCGCTTGGACCGCCTACCCCTTCCCGATACAATAGCAAGGTTTTCGATCGACGCGGTTCCGTCGCCTTTCCCAACCATTCAAGATAGAAAGCACCTCGATGAAAGCCCTACTCTTCACGCGAGAATACCCTCCCTATGTCTACGGCGGCGCCGGTGTTCATGTGGAATATCTGGCGGCCGAACTTGCCAAACTGATGCACGTCGAAGTGCGCTGTTTCGGCGACCAGGACAGCGCCAACGATGGGGTGCGGGTCAAGGGCTTCCCCTTCGTCAAAGGTACTTTTTCGCATGTCGACAAGAAGCTGGCCGGTGCTCTCGATACTTTCGAAACCAATCTGCTCACCCTCAGCGAACCGGTAGACGCCGATCTAGTGCATGTGCACACCTGGTACGCGCATCTGAGCGGCATCCTGGCCAAAACGTTGTATGACATTCCTTTGGTGCATACCGTGCATTCCCTGGAACCGTTGCGGCCGTGGAAGCGCGAGCAACTCGGTTGCGGTTACGACATGTCATCGTGGATCGAAAAAACCTCCTTGCACATGGCCGACGCGGTGGTCGCCGTCTCCGAAGGAACCAAAACCGACATCCTGGCCCATTTCGACCTCGATCCGGCAAAAGTCAGCGTGATCTACAACGGGATCAATGTCGACCAATATTCGCCGACCTCCGAAACGCGGGCACTGGAGAAATACGGCGTCAACCCGAACGTTCCGTATGTGCTGTTCGTCGGCCGGATCACCCGCCAGAAAGGCATCGTTCATCTGGTCAATGCCATCAAGTACATCAACCCCGATGTCCAGGTGGTGCTCTGCGCCGGCGCCCCGGACACCAAGGAAGTTCTCGCCGAGATGGAAGAAGCGGTGGACAACATCCGCTACGCCGGTTTCAACAATGTGGTCTGGATCCAGGCGATGGTCACCAAGAAGGAGGCGATCCAGCTTTACTCGCATGCGACCGTTTTCTGCTGTCCGTCGATCTACGAACCTTTCGGGATCATCAACCTCGAGGCGATGGCCTGTCGCACTGCCGTCGTCGCCAGCGCCGTTGGCGGCATCAAGGAAGTGGTCGTCGATGGTGTCACCGGCTACCTGGTTCCGCTGGAACAACATCAGGTGGCCCCGTTCGAACCGGTCGACCCGGATCGCTTCGCCCGCGACCTGGCGGCGGCGATCAATAAGATTCTCGACGATCCGCGACTCGCTGAATCGATGGCTGCCGCCGGCCAGCAACGCGCCCGCGACATTTTCAGTTGGAGCAGCATCGCCCAGCAAACCCGGGCATTGTATCTGTCTCTGCGCAAGTAAGTTCTTCACCTCATCATGCCGGGTTGCCATTCGCACCCGGCGTAATTGGCCTTCCCCAGCTGTACCCCGACATGTGTCGATGTCCAATGCCCACGGTATTCCCTCCCCTGAAGTTCGCCCTCAGCCGGCAACGAGCCGGCATTGACCGGACAGGCCCGCTTCCACACGCCCACCGGGCGACAAACAACGTGATCACTTTTTCCTGCTGACCGGCAGGTTCAATTCAGGAGCAACATCATGTTTCCCCAAGACTACCCTCGAGTAAACATTGAAGCCGTCAAACCCCAGATCGACGGCGGCCGTTATCCGATCAAGCGGGTGATCGGCGAGAAGGTTCACGTCAGCGCCGACATTTTCAAGGAAGGCCACGACAAACTGGCCGCCTTGCTGAAGGTTCGCAAGGTCGGTGACAAGGACTGGCTGGAAAGCCCAATGACCCAGGGCGACAACGACCAATGGCATGGCGAATTCACGGTGACTGCCATTGGTCGGTGGGAATACACCATCGAGGCCTACGCCGAGCATTATTTGTCGTGGGTGGACGAAATCACCAAGAAAAATCTGCCGGGAGCCAATATCGGCAGCGAACTGCTGGAAGGGTTGGCGATCATCAAAAAGGGCGCGGCCAAGGCGCAGAAAGACGATCGCGCACGGATGGAGAACATCATTGCCGCACTCGAAGGGGCACTGACCGCCGGCGAACATGCCGGCGCCGTCGAACTTGGCGTCGGCAGCGTCATGCGTTCGCTGATGGCCAAGTATCCCGACCGTGGTGAAGGTTATCAGTTGACGCCATCGCTGCAGGTGATGGTCAACCGGCCGATCACCCGCTTTGCCGCCTGGTACGAATTTTTCCCGAGATCACAGAGCAACACCCCCTATAGGCACGGCACCTTGCAGGACAGCATACGCCGCCTGCCGGCGATCAAGGCGATGGGCTTCGACGTGATCTATCTGCCACCAATCCACCCGATCGGTTACGCATTCCGCAAGGGAAAAAACAACAGCTTGACCGCACTTCCCGATGATGTCGGCAGTCCCTGGGCCATTGGTAACGAGCACGGCGGTCATACCGGACTGGAACCCAAGCTGGGCACCTGGGCCGACTGGGACCAGTTCGTCGCCACCTGTCGCGAACTGGGCATCGAAATCGCCCTCGACTACGTGATGAACTGCTCGCCCGATCACCCTTACGTCGCCAAGCACCCCGATTGGTTTTTCCATCGCCCCGACGGGTCAATCAAGTACGCCGAAAATCCGCCCAAGAAATATCAGGATGTTTATCCGCTCAATTTCGGCACGACCGATCGGGCTGGTTTATGGCAGGAAATGCTCCATATTTTCCTGTTCTGGATCGACAAGGGGGTGACCACTTTCCGGGTCGACAACCCGCACACCAAGCCGGTGCCGTTTTGGGAATGGGTCATCGGAGAAGTGCATCGGGTCCATCCCGAAGTGATTTTCCTGTCCGAAGCGTTCACCAAGCCGAAGATGATGCGCTTGCTGGCCAAGATCGGTTTTGCGCAGTCCTACACTTATTTTACTTGGCGCAACAGCAAGCATGAATTGACCGAGTACGTCAGCGAATTGACCGGCAGCGAGATGAAAGACTATTTCACCGGCAACTTTTTCGCCAACACCCCGGACATTCTGCCGCCGATTCTGCAAATCGGCGGTCGGCCGGCATTCATCATGCGCGTGGTGTTGGCGGCAACACTGTCCAGCGTTTACGGCATTTACAGCGGCTATGAATTGTGCGAGAACGCCGCTCTCCCCGGCAAGGAGGAGTATCTCGATTCCGAAAAATATGAGATTCGGGTCCGAGACTGGCAGGCGCCGGGAAACATCGTCGACATCATCACCCGCATCAACCGCATCCGCCGAGAGTCCGCCGCATTGCAGACCTACAACGATGTGCATTTCCTGTCGGTCGACAATCCGCAAATCATCGCCTACGCCAAGATGACCGCCGATCGTTCGGACATCATCATCTGCGTGGTCAATCTCGATCCATTCCACAAGCATTCGGCAACGCTGCAGATTCCGCTCGACCTGTTCGGAATCGATTACCACGAGCAATATCAAGCGCACGACCTGCTCTCCGATGAGCGCTATCGTTGGTGGGGACCGACGGCCTATGTCGAACTCGGACCACCGGAAAAAATGGCGCACATCATCAAGATTCGCCGCTGGTAAGCGCTACCGGAGCCGGCCCGGACCTCCGCGAAGCGGAGGTTTGCCATGCACCAAGGCGACGCCTTCGCCGAGCCGCCCGCCCACTGGACACTGAAGGGCGGCTCTTGCCAGTCAGCGCCTTAGCAACAACGCGCCGAGGTCGCGGACTGCGCCTTTGGCGGCCGAAGTGGCCATCAAGGCATACGCTTGCAAGGCTTGCGACACCAACCGGGGACGCGGCAGCGCCGGTTGCCAGGCACCCTCACCGCGGGCGTCCATCGCCTGCCTACGCCGCCGTAGTTCGTCGTCGCTGACCACCAAATGGATTCGCCGGCGAGGAATGTCTATTTCGATGGTGTCGCCTTCCTCGACCAGGCCGATGGCGCCGCCTTCAGCCGCTTCCGGCGACACGTGACCGATCGACAAACCGGAAGTACCGCCGGAGAAGCGTCCGTCGGTCAGCAGAGCGCAGACTTTACCCAAACCTTTGGATTTCAGATACGAGGTCGGGTAAAGCATTTCCTGCATTCCTGGTCCACCACGCGGCCCTTCATAACGGATCACCACTACCTCACCGGCTTGAATCCGTTCGCCGAGGATCGCTTGCACGGCATCGTCCTGGCTTTCGAAAACGCGCGCTTGACCACTGAAAACCCAGATGCTTTCATCGACACCAGCTGTCTTGACGATGCAGCCGTCGGTGGCAAGATTGCCGAACAACACCGCCAATCCACCATCCTGTGAATAGGCGCCGGCGCGCTCGCGGATACAGCCGTTCCGGCGATCGAGATCCAGTTCTGGATACCGACGGTTCTGCGAAAAAGCCGTTTGCGTCGGCACCCCACCGGGTGCCGCCCGATAAAATTCATGCACCTGCGGATCAGTCGTCCGCCGTATGTCGTGGCGGTCGATGGCTTCGCCGAGGGTGGCGGCATGTACCGTCGGCACCTGCCGATGCAGCAGACCGGCCCGGTCGAGTTCGCCGAGGATAGCGAATATGCCGCCGGCGCGATGCACATCCTCGATATGGTAGTCCTGCGTCGCCGGCGCCACCTTGGCCAGGCACGGTACGTTACGTGACAGCCGATCGATGTCGGCCATGGTGAAATCCACGCCCGCCTCTCGCGCCGCGGCCAGGATATGCAGCACGGTATTGGTCGAACCACCCATCGCCACATCGAGCGTCATCGCGTTCTCGAATGCCTGGAAACTGCCGATCGCTCGCGGCAAAACCGAGGCATCGTCCTGACGATAATAACGGTGGCACAAGTCGACGATCCGCCTCCCGGCTTCGCGGAACAGTTCGCGCCGGTCGGCATGGGTCGCCAGCAGCGTGCCGTTGCCGGGCAGGGAAAAACCGAGCGCTTCGGTCAGGCAGTTCATCGAATTGGCGGTGAACATCCCCGAACACGAACCGCAGGTCGGACACGCCGAACGCTCGAACGAATCGACTTCCTGATCCGAGCAATTGCTGTCTCCTCCCTTGACCATCGCATCGACCAGGTCAATGGCAATCGTCTTACCGCCCCACTGGACTTTCCCGGCCTCCATTGGCCCGCCCGAAACGAATATCGTCGGGATGTTGACCCGCAAGCAGGCCATCAGCATCCCCGGGGTGATCTTGTCACAATTGGAAATGCAGACCATCGCATCGGCGCAGTGTGCATTGACCATGTACTCCACCGAATCAGCGATCAGATCGCGCGACGGCAGCGAATAAAGCATGCCGTCATGACCCATGGCAATACCGTCGTCGATGGCGATGGTATTGAACTCCTTGGCCACTCCGCCGGCGGCTTCGATCTCGCGAGCCACCAGTTGGCCAAGGTCCTTGAGGTGCACGTGCCCGGGAACGAATTGCGTGAATGAATTGACCACCGCCACGATCGGTTTGCCGAAATCACCGTCCTGCATGCCGGTGGCACGCCAGAGCGCGCGCGCGCCGGCCATGTTGCGACCATGGGTCGAGGTTCGGGAACGGTAGTTCGGCATGAGATTCTCCAATCGAAAGGCGCGGAAATGGCGCGATATAATCCTGATGCGAATTCTATCCCTATCCGTTGCCTGAGGCGTCCGCACCGTGTTGCTCCATCCGCAGTTCAATCCTGTCGCGCTATCGATCGGTCCGGTGAGCATTCACTGGTACGGGGTGATGTATCTGCTGGCCTTTCTACAATTCTGGTGGTTCGGCCGCCAACGCATCTTGGCGCCTGCCCCGCTTGCCGGCCAAGGGTGGACCGTCAAGCAACTGGACGATCTGCTCTTCTATGGGGTGATCGGCGTGATCGTCGGCGGGCGACTGGGGCAGGTCCTTTTCTACGAACCGGCTTATCATCTTCAACATCCGTTGACCATTTTCGCCATCTGGCGTGGCGGGATGTCGTTTCACGGCGGGTTTCTTGGCGTATTGCTGGCAATGTGGCTGTTTGCCCGCAAAACCAACCGGCAGTGGCTCGAGGTCACTGACTTCATCGCGCCGCTGGTGCCGCTGGGCTTGGCGGCCGGACGGATCGGCAATTTCATCAACGGCGAATTGTGGGGGCGTCCCGCCGACCCCGGCCTGCCATGGGCGATGATCTTTCCGGCGGTGGATACCCTGCCGCGTCACCCGTCACAGCTTTATCAGGCACTGCTCGAAGGTCTGCTGCTTTTCGTCGTGTTATGGTTTTATGCGCGACGACCACGCCCGCGAGCCGCCGTGTCGGGGGTTTTTCTGGTCGGCTATGGGCTACTGCGCTGGCTGGCGGAATATTTCCGCACACCAGACGAAGGGATCTTCGGCCTCTCATACACTGTCAGCATGGGGCAATGGCTGTCTTTGCCTATGATCCTGGTTGGCATCGGTTTCATCGTTTTCGCCCATCGCCGTCAGCCCTGAAGCCGACGTCCGCGGCGAAGATCTAGGAGAACGAAATGGCGGCGAATATTGTCTCGCGCAGCTTGAAACGGGTCCGGAAATTGTTGGCCGACGGTGCAGCCAAACATCGGCTCGACGGCCGTGAACTCATCAAAGTCCGTAATCTGCTCCATGAATGCGCCAGCGGCGCCGGCGGCGAGGTGTCGACCCGTCGGCGCGCGGCGCGTCTGGCCGAAACCTATCAGGATCTCGACGACGACGGACGCGCCGGTTTTCTGCGTTTGATCGCCACCGAATTCGGTCCCGATCCGGAACGAGTCGAGCAGGCCCACGCCGCCTATCAAGCTTCGATCGGCGAAGCCGCTCAATGGGAGGCCGAATCGAATCTCCGTCAAGCTCTGCGTTCGTCCCGATTACGCATCCTGACACAATTCACCGCGTTGCCGCAGGGGGTCAAATTCCTGGTCGATCTGCGAGCCGACCTGTTGCGCTTCTTGGCCCGCGATCCAGCGCTGCCGTCGCTCGATCGGGAACTGGAATCGCGGCTCAGCGCCTGGTTTGATGTCGGCTTTCTCGAATTGCAACGCATCACCTGGGATTCACCGGCCGTCCTGCTCGAACGGCTGATCGAGTACGAAGCGGTCCATGAAATCCGTTCCTGGAGCGATCTGAAAAACCGCCTGGATTCGGATCGGCGTTGTTACGCCTTTTTTCACCCCCGGATGCCTCTTGAACCGTTGATTTTCGTCGAAGTGGCGCTGACCGATCGTCTGGCCGACAACGTCCAGACCTTGCTCGACGAAAATGCGCCAGTTTTCGACACCGAGCAGGCCAGTACGGCTATTTTCTATTCGATTTCCAATACCCAGACGGGGTTGCGCGGCGTCTCCTTCGGCAATTTCCTGCTCAAACGGGTGGTTGACGATCTCAAACGCGATTATCCGCGACTGGTCCATTTTGCCACCCTTTCTCCGCTGCCCTCTTTCCGGCGCTGGGCCGAAAAAACTCCCGAAGCCTGGGGCTGCGCTTTCTCAACCAACGACTTACAGAAAATTGCCCGGCTTTTGCCCGACGGCAGCGGGCCATTGACCGCCGCCGATCAGTTGCCACAACTGCTCGCCGATGGTCAGTGGATCGAACAACCCCGACTGGCGCGGGCATTGGAACACGGTCTGCTGCGCCTGGCGGCGCGTTACCTGCTGACCGCCAGTCGTAATGGCCGTCCCTACGATCCGGTGGCTCGTTTCCATCTCGGCAACGGCGCACGCGTCGAGCGCCTGAATCATCTCGCCGATACCTCGGCCCGCGGTCGCGAACAATCGTACGGACTGATGGTGAATTATCTGTACGACCCTGATACTATCGAGCTTAACGTTGAAGCTTTTTCGACCAGCGGCGACATTGCCGCCGCAGCAGCCATCCGTCGTTCCATCCGCGATTGAGTCGTCGCGGATCATTTCCCTAGGAGCCTGTTGGACTTGAGACTGATCTACTTCGCCGCTGGGAAGAACGGTTCATTTTTCCCCGACTTCTCGTGACATAGGCCCCCTATGCGCCGCGACATCGGGAAAAACGGCCCTCGCTCCACCACTCGGCGCGCTATGATCGCTTCAGTCCGATAGGCTCCTAGTCCATCAACAAAAATAGCCAGAGAAACCTATGAGCCAACGTCCTTTTAAAGTCCTGGGTATCCAACAAGTCGCCATTGGCGGTCCGGACAAGCTGAAACTGCGTCAACTATGGGTCGATATGCTCGGCCTCGAAATTACCGGCAATTTCGTCAGTGAACGTGAAAATGTAGATGAAGACATTGTCGCCATGGGTAGCGGCCCGTTCAAAGTCGAAGTCGATCTGATGCAGCCGGTCGATCCGGATAAAAAACCGGCGGTACACACCACTCCGCTCAACCATATCGGTCTGTGGATCGACGACTTGCCGAAAGCCGTCGAATGGCTGAGCGCCAACGGGGTACGCTTCGCGCCCGGCGGCATTCGCAAGGGCGCGGCGGGTTTCGATATCACCTTCCTGCATCCCAAAGCGAGCGCCGAATTCCCAATCGCCGGTGAAGGAGTGTTGATCGAACTGGTGCAGGCCCCCGCCGAAGTGATCAACGCTTTCGCCAAGATCGCTTGAACGCGCATTGACTTTCCCGATCCTTGGCCAGTACGACGACAATTTTTTGGTCGACTGACGGCCACCCGCAAGGTATAAGGCAGCCAGCAAAGCTGCCTTATTTTTTGCCGATTGATCGGTAAATCCGCTCCCGAATGAAGAAGCGAAGCAGGTAGCATGCTGGCAAACCGCCTGAAAAAGGACACGCGACTTGCACATTTCGTGCGTTGAAGGGTTCATTTTTCCGAAAAAATGAACCATAATTGACAGTCCGAATCGATTTGACGCACAGTACAAGTGAAGCATGCCAACAACTCCGAACGCTGGTCAGTCAGACTTCAACAGCAACTTGCCAACAGCAGTCATGCCTTTACTCTCGCTTGTCGTCAGTCTGCCGTACTCATGATTGGCGAATTTTCTGGATCGTACAAACAATCGCCGGGCACCTTTTAGCGCCGCTTTTGCTTCCCTGTTTTACCCCTGGCTGGCATAGTTCAACGAAATAATTTAATTGGATTATTTTACTTGTATGTCCAATGGTTGCTTAAGGAAATGAGACAGGCTTTTCGGCCGACATG
>JAEUOJ010000048.1 GCA_016789495.1 Accumulibacter sp.
GTCAGCTATACCACCCTCGAAGCCTACCCCCTGCCACCCGAATTCGCTGAACGACTCAATTACCCCAGTCGGATCAACGCTCCAGGTGTCGACGCCGTTTTTGCCGCACTGCACGATGGCTCATGGGGCGTCCCGAAATCCTTCGGAACGTACTTTACTTTTCTCAAGCTGCATATCCGGCTGCAAGACTTTCAACCAAACGCCTTTTTCGATCTGATCTACTACGACGCCTTTTCGCCAAACGTTCAACCCGAGCTATGGACGAGAGAAATTTTCGACGGCCTATCCCATCGCCTCCCTGATGGCGGTTTGTTGCTTACTTATTGCGCCAAAGGACAGGTCAAGCGCAACCTCAGGGCGGCAGGCTTTATCGTCGAGGAGCTGCCTGGCCCGCCCGGCAAACGCGAAATCACCCGAGCATACAAACCTCGCGCATGGTAATGATTTTATCGGCTGTTGTTTGATTTTTATCGGAAATTTTTTTGTGAATTCTCTCTGGATTTGACCGATACCCGCGGCATGAAGAAATCGGCAGGCGGGTTTTTTCGGCGGCATTGACGAGCTTTGCGCCAATGGATAGAATGCGCCTCCGTATTCCTCGATAGCTCAGTCGGTAGAGCGTCGGACTGTTAATCCGTAGGTCCCTGGTTCGAGCCCAGGTCGGGGAGCCAAAAAATTCAAAGGCTTAGACGTGTCGTGCGTCTGAGCCTTTTTCGTTGACCGACTTGTGAGTGCTCCTGGTGAGACCTGACCGTCACCTTATTGCCGGGCTACCCCCGCGATTTTTCTGGGCCGGGCGGCTGTCGCCAGTGCACGGCCCCGAGCTGGCGATGTTGAGCGGCCTGGTGCAGATCGGAGTGTTTTTTGGCGCATGATCGGGGTAGAATCGTCGCCTTCCCTCGCGCTCCCGACTCCCGTTGGCCATGCAATTCCTTGGGTTTCCGCTCCGCAATAATCTTTTTGTCGCGCCGATGGCCGGGGTGACCGATCGGCCGTTCCGGCAGTTGTGCAAAAAAATGGGGGCCGGTTTGGCGGTTTCCGAAATGGTCACCTCCAATTCGTTGCTTTACGGCAGCGAAAAAACCCGACGCCGCGCCAACCATCAGGGGGAAGTGGCGCCGGTGTCGGTGCAGATTGCCGGCGCCGACCCGGTGATGATGGCCGAGGCGGCGCGGCACAACGTTGTTCATGGGGCGCAGATCATCGATATCAACATGGGCTGTCCAGCCAAGAAAATCTGCAATGTGATGGCTGGATCGGCATTGCTCAAGGATGAAGCGCTGGTCGGACGAATTCTTGATGCCGTCGTGCGGGCGGTGCCGTCGACGCCGGTGACCCTGAAAATCCGTACCGGCTGGGATACCGCGAACCGCAATGCGTTGAGTATTCTGCACATTGCGGAGCAGTCAGGAATCCGGGCTCTGGCCTTACATGGCCGGACACGCGCCTGCGGCTACACCGGTCGCGCCGAGTATGAAACCATTCGTGCCGTCAAAGCGGCGGCGCAGATCCCGATCATCGCCAATGGCGACATCGATACCCCTGAAAAGGCCCGTCTGGTGCTTGAAATTACCGGCGCGGATGCGTTAATGATCGGTCGAGCGGCGCAAGGCAGACCGTGGCTTTTTCGCGAAATCGAGCATTTTCTGGCTACCGGCCGGTATTTGCCGCCTCCAAGGGTTGACGAGATTCACGCCGTTCTGCTCGAGCATCTGGAGGATTTGTACCTCTTTTATGGCTCGGAAACCGGATTGCGCATCGCACGCAAGCACATTTCCTGGTACACGCGCGGCTTGGTCGGCTCGGCGGCGTTTCGCCACGGCATGAACCAGTTGTTGACCGTCGCCCGGCAGAAGCAGGCGGTCAATGACTATTTCTTTGCGCTCGCCGCGCAAGACGAACGGCTGCCCTATCTCGCCGATATTGGCCAGGAACTCGCCGCATGACGGTCATCAAGGAAAGCGATATCGCGAGTTGCGTTCGCATGGCCTTGGAATGTTATTTCCAGACCCTCGATGGCGAAAAGCCGGCGGCGATCTATGAAATGGTCGTCCGTAGCGTTGAGAAACCGATGCTCGAAGTCGTCCTCAAACAAGCCAAAGGCAACCAGACGCTGGCGGCCGAAATACTGGGAATCAATCGCAATACCTTGCGCAAAAAACTGGTTGATCACAAGATCGCGCCCTGATAAAACTATCATTTAATAATTGCCAACGAATCATTTGCCATGAAAATCCGTCACGCTTTGCTCAGTCTGTCCAACAAAAATGGTGCGCTCGAGTTCGCGCAGGGTCTGGTTGCGCAAGGGGTGACGTTGCTGTCCACCGGCGGTACCGCCAAAATGCTGCGCGAAGCGGGGCTGGCGGTGACCGAAGTGGCCGACTACACCGGTTTTCCGGAAATGCTCGACGGCCGGGTCAAGACCTTGCATCCCAAGATTCATGGCGGCATCCTGGCTCGCCGCGATCTTCCCGATCATCTGTCGACGCTGGAGCAACATGGCATTCCGACCATCGATCTGGTGTGCGTCAATCTTTACCCCTTTTGCGAGACGGTTGCCAAACCTGGGGTGGCCCTGGCGGAGGCGATCGAAAACATCGATATCGGTGGTCCGGCGATGCTGCGTTCATCGGCCAAGAACTATCACGGGGTCGCCGTCGTCACCGACCCCGAGGATTATCCGGCGCTGTTGGCGGAAATGAGCGCCAACGGCGGGGCACTGAGTCTGGCGACTCGATTCGGTCTGGCCAAAAAAGCCTTCGTCCATACGGCGCGTTACGATGGCGCGATCGCCAACTGGCTGACCTCGCTCGACGAAAACGATCAGCCGCAGCTATTTTCCCAGCAACTGCAGTTGGCTTTCGATCGCGTCGAAACCTTGCGTTATGGGGAAAATCCCCATCAACACGCGGCCTTCTACCGCGATCCGATTGCTTTGGCCGGCTCGATCGCCAATTATCGGCAGTTGCAAGGCAAGGAATTGTCGTACAACAACATCGCCGATGCCGATGCCGCCTGGGAGTGCGTCAAGACCTTCGACACACCAGCCTGCGTGATCATCAAACATGCCAATCCTTGTGGCGCGGCGGTCGATGCCAATCTGGTCGCCGCTTATGAGAAGGCGTTTCAGACCGATTCGACCTCGGCCTTCGGAGGAATCATCGCCTTCAACCGCCAGGTCGATGCCGCAATCGTCGAAGCGATGAACGCCCGCAAACATTTCGTCGAAGTCCTGCTGGCGCCGTCCTATACCGACGACGCGCGGCAAATGCTGGCCAGCAAACAGAACCTGCGCGTCCTGGAGTTGCCGCTGGCCCGCTCTTATCACGCCCTGGAAATGAAACGGGTCGGCGGCGGCCTGCTGGTGCAGACTCCGGATCGCTTCAATGTCCAGGCCGGCGACTTGCGTGTCGTGACCCAACGGGCACCCAGCGCGGCGCAGATCGACGATTTGCTGTTCGCGTATCGAGTGGCCAAATTCGTCAAATCGAACGCAATCGTCTTTTGCGGACAAGGGATGACCTTGGGCGTCGGCGCTGGACAAATGAGCCGGGTCGATTCGACACGCATCGCGGTCAGCAAGGCCCAGAACGCCGGTCTCGATCTGACGGGAGCGGTGGTCGCCTCCGACGCTTTTTTCCCGTTCCGCGACGGCGTCGACGTCTTGGCGGCGGCTGGCGCCAAGGCGGTGATCCAGCCGGGCGGCTCGCTACGCGACGAGGAAGTGATCGCCGCCGCCGACGAGCATCAACTGGCGATGGTCTTTACCGGCGCCCGGCATTTCCGACATTGAGCGCACGGCGCGACGATGCGAATCTCTCGCCATTCATTTCACCACTTCATCACCTCATTCCGGTCAGCCACTTAGAGCACTCGTCATGAAAGCAGGGAAAACAAGTAGTCATGCCATGAAATTACTGGTCGTCGGTTCCGGGGGCCGGGAGCATGCGCTTGCCTGGTGCCTGGCCAAAGCCCAGGGCTTGCAAAAAGTCTTCGTCGCTCCCGGTAACGCCGGCACCGCTGGCGAGCACGAACTGGAAAATGTGCCACTGACCGATATCGATGCCCTGGCCGACTTTGCCCAGCAACAGAACGTTCAATTGACTGTCGTTGGACCGGAAGCGCCCTTGGCCGCAGGAATCGTCAACGTTTTTCGTGCTCGTGGCTTGAGGATTTTTGGTCCGACCAAGGAAGCGGCACAACTCGAAAGTTCCAAGGATTTCGCCAAACGCTTCATGGCGCGACATCAGATCCCGACGGCACGGTTCCAGACTTTTTCCGAACCTGCCGCCGCGCATGCCTATGTCGATCAGCAAGGCGCGCCGATCGTCGTCAAGGCTGACGGCTTGGCTGCCGGCAAAGGCGTGGTTGTCGCCCAGAACGTGACTGAGGCCCATGCCGCGATCGATCGGATGCTTGACAATTCGTCGGCTGGTGGCCGAATCGTCATCGAAGAATTTCTCGAAGGCGAGGAAGCCAGCTTCATGGTCATGGTCGACGGCAAGAATGTCCTGCCTTTGGCGTCGAGTCAGGATCACAAACGGATCGGTGACGGCGACAGCGGCCCGAACACCGGCGGAATGGGGGCTTACTCGCCGGCGCCGGTGGTTACACCCGAAGTTCATGCCCGCGCGATGCGCGAGATCATCATGCCGACGGTGCGTGGCATGGCCGCCGACGGCATCCCCTATACCGGCTTTCTCTATGCCGGGTTGATGGTCGGCAAGGACGGATCGGTGAAAACCGTCGAGTTCAACTGTCGTCTGGGTGATCCCGAAACGCAGCCGATCATGATGCGTTTGAAGTCCGATCTGTATACCTTGTTAGACCATGCGGTAGCTGGTCGGCTTGACGAGATCGAAGCGAACTGGGATCGACGCGTCGCCCTCGGCGTGGTGTTGGCGGCGGCCGACTACCCGGACACCCCTCGTCTGGGTGATGTGGTCATCGGTTTACCGAAAAACCAGGACGACTGTCGCATTTTCCACGCGGGCACCAGCGAGCGCGATGGGCAGCTCGTCACCAGCGGCGGCCGCGTTTTCTGTGTCACGACGCTGTCAGATAACGTCAAGCAAGCACAAAAGCGTGCGTACGACGTGATCGTCGGCATCCATTTCGATGGCATGCAGTACCGGCGAGATATTGGCCATCGGGCGTTGAATCGTTGACCCGCCGACGGTTGGCGCGGTCCGCTGTCGGGCGCATGGCTCGTTCGCCTGTCGGCGGTGAATATCGCGGTGGCCGGCGTTGAACACCTCGCCGGCGCTTCGCGATTACTTCATCGGCTTGCAACAGTCTTTGGTCGCCGTTTTCGAAGCAATCGAAGGGTCAGGCGGTGGCCGCTTTCGGGTCGACTGCTGGGAAAAGCCAGCGGATGAAGCGCTGACCGGTCACGGCCGTACCGCGATCATCGAGGGAGGGCGGGTTTTCGAGCGCGGCGGAGTGGCGTTTTCGAATGTCGCGGGGGCTGCTTTGCCGCCGGCCGCGACGGCCAAACGTCCTGAACTGATTGGCTGTTCGTTTGAGGCGATGGGGGTATCGGTGGTCGTTCATCCCGAAAATCCGTATTGCCCGACGGCGCACCTGAACGTTCGGGCGCTGGTGGCCAGCAAACCGACACAGTCGCCGGTATGGTGGTTCGGCGGCGGCATGGACCTGACCCCGTATTATCCGTTCGTTGAGGACATCCGCCATTTTCATGGCGTCTGCCGCGCAGCGTTGAGCCGTTTCGGCGATGACGTTTACCCGCGGTACAAAAAATGGTGTGATGAATACTTCTTTCTAAAGCATCGTAACGAAGCTCGCGGCGTCGGCGGAGTCTTTTTCGACGACCTCAACGAAGGCGGTTTTGAACGTTGTTTCGCCCTGACGCGCGCGGTCGGCAATTCTTTCGCCGCGGCTTATCTGCCGCTGATCGAACGTCGGCAACACCAACCGTACGGAGAACGCGAACGCGATTTTCAGGCCTATCGTCGCGGACGCTATGTCGAATTCAATCTGGTGTGGGATCGCGGCACGCTGTTTGGGCTGCAATCGGCTGGCCGGAGTGAATCCATCCTGATGTCGCTGCCGCCGCTGGTGAAATGGCGTTATGACTGGCAACCCGAACCGGGCAGCGCTGAAGCCGAGTTGTACGAGATCTTGTCGCCGCGCGACTGGCTGGAATGACCCGCCGCTGCTTCAGGATCAAGCTGCGCATTCCAGGGTGGAACTCTTCGAGACTCCGCGGGATCTCGCTCAGCCACCTGGCAGGCAACGATCGCTGAAGTCCGACAGAGGCCCAGGTTTTCGAGGTCAGCTTTGGCAAGGATGCCAGCATCTGCGCCAGGAACAGAATGACCTTCTCTAGGAGAAGGTCATTTGCAATCGATTCGTTCCGATACGCCCGACAAAACCATCTACGCATGAAGCGCAAACGCGCCGCTTTGGATGGCGACAGCCGGGAAACATCCTGGGAGCACGTCGCAATGACATCCGAGTGGCGAAGCCAGGGGTGGGCGACGACGACGCAGACAATACAGGATTGACAAGCGCCAAAAATCCCGGAGATCATTGCCCATGGACGACGATGGCTTGATGTCAAGCTTTAAGCAAAAATAGCAAGATATTGTTGTCCCTACGGTTTTTCCTGGCCGTAAGCCGCAAGTAAGTAAAGGTCATTATGATCGATCCCCAGTCATGATCAGTGACTCGATAGCAGTCCCTTTCAGAGGAGGAAAGACTCAGTGAATGAAGATATCGTCGCAAGGATTGAAGCCAATCCAAAATATCACGAACTGGTCAGCAAGCGTTCCAGCTACAGCATCATCATGTCGATCCTGATGATCATCGTTTATTACGGATACATCCTGTTGATCGCTTTTAACAAGGAATGGCTGGCCACCAAACTGGCTCCCGGCATGGTCACCTCGGTTGGCATCCCGCTGGGAGTTGGCGTGATCGTATTCACCATCATCATCACCAACATCTATGTTCGGCGGGCCAACACGCAATTCGACGACATGAGCGCCGAGGTCATCAGGGAGGCGAACAAAAAATGATCAACACAACAACCCGTAATTTCTTCATCCTGGCCACAGCGCTGCTGGCGGCCGGCGGCGCTTACGCCGCAGGTGCCGACCTCGGCAATACTACCAAGCAGGCAACCAACTGGGTGGCGATCGCCATGTTCGGCATCTTTGTCGTCGCCACGCTGTGGATCACCAAGTGGGCTGCCTCGAAAACCAAGTCCGCCGCCGACTTCTATACCGCCGGAGGCGGCATCACCGGCTTCCAGAATGGTCTGGCCATCGCTGGTGACTACATGTCCGCCGCTTCATTCCTCGGTATCTCCGGCCTAGTGTTCGCCAATGGCTTCGACGGCTTGATCTTCTCGATCGGCTGGCTGGTCGGTTGGCCGGTGATCACCTTCCTGATGGCCGAACGTCTGCGCAATCTCGGCAAATTCACCTTCGCTGATGTCGCCGCTTACCGTTTTTCGCAGACGCCGATCCGCAGCTTCGCGGCCACCGGCTCGCTGGTGGTGGTGGCGTTTTACATGATCGCCCAGATGGTCGGTGCCGGCCAGTTGATCAAAGTGCTGTTCGGCATGGAATACACCTACGCCGTGATCATCGTCGGCGCGTTGATGATGTGCTACGTGCTGTTCGGCGGCATGACCGCCACCACCTGGGTGCAGATCATCAAAGCCTGTTTGCTGCTCACCGGCGCGACCTTCATGGCCTTGGCGGTGCTGTTCAAGTTTGGTTTCAATCCCGAGGCGCTGTTCGCTAAGGCCGTCGAAGTGCATGCCAAACACGATGCGATCATGGGCCCCGGCGCGCTGATCAAAGACCCGGTGTCGGCGATCTCGGTCGGCATGGCGCTGATGTTCGGCACCGCGGGTCTGCCGCACATCCTGATGCGCTTCTTCACCGTCCCTAGTGCCAAGGAAGCGCGCAAGTCGGTCGGTTGGGCGACGACCTGGATCGGTTATTTCTACATCCTGACCTTCATCATCGGTTTTGGCGCCGTGGTCATGCTTACCCAGTCGCCCGAGCTGTATTACGTTGATGGCGACCTGGCCAAAGGGCTGAAGGGCGGCGGCAACATGGCGGCCATCCACCTGGCCAACGCCGTCGGCGGCAATGTCTTCCTCGGCTTCATCTCGGCGGTGGCGTTCGCGACCATCCTCGCCGTGGTCGCCGGTCTGACGCTCTCCGGTGCCTCGGCGGTATCGCATGACCTGTATGCGACGGTATTCAAACATGGCAACGCCGATTCGGCTTCCGAACTGCGCGTGTCCAAAATCACCACCGTCTGCTTGGGAATCGTCGCGGTCTTTCTGGGAATTGCCTTCGAGAAGGAAAACGTCGCCTATATGGTGATGCTGGCCTTCGCCATTGCCTGCTCGGCCAACTTCCCGGTGTTGTTCATGGCCGTGTTGTGGAAGGATTGCACCACTAAAGGCGCGGTTGCCGGAGGTATCGTCGGTCTGGTCGCTTCGGTGGTGCTGACCGTTCTCTCGGCGTCGGTCTGGGAAGCGGTGCTGAAGAATCCCAAAGGCAGCGCCTGGTTCCCGTATTCGTCACCAGCACTGTTCTCGATGACCGCGGCTTTCGTGGTGATCTATCTTGTTTCCAAGATGGACAACAGCCGGCAGGCGCAACTCGAGCGCTCTCTGTTCCCCGCCCAGAAAGTCCGTTCCGAGACGGGCATCGGCGCGGCAACGGCCTCTGGCCATTGACCTGATCAGGAATCAACCGGCAGACGTTCTGCCGACCCACAAAAACGGCCCAGGATCCTGGGCCGTTTTTTTCGTCTTGCGTCGGGTACTGATCCACTTCTGCAGGCGACCTGTTCCGCCATGAGTTGATCACAGCGAGAGTAACGAGGCACAACATGAGGGTTGTTTGTGACGGCCCGGGTAACTCTTGTCATGCGACTGGGCCGATGTCGAGCTTGCTCACGCTCGTATGGCATCAACGCTATCCGTTATAATCCTTCACTGGTATGGGATTTGCCCCCGTAGCATGAAGGTCGTGCAGTTGATTTGTAATCATCAGGTGTTGGTTCGATTCCGACCGGGGGCACCAAACACCAATCCAAGGTAATCCATAGTTGTCCAAGAAACCCGCCCAAGTGCGGGTTTTTTATTGTCTATTTGTCCGTTGCGGGGTAACATGGTCCCATAGCATCCAGGATAAAGCAGGGGTAACTTTCGGGGTAACTCGTGGTTCTCCTGGGGTAACTCTCTGGACATGAGCCGAATTCAAAGCACGAAAGGGACGCCATGCCACTTACAGACACCGCAATACGCAACGCCAAGCCGGGTGACAAGCCCGTGAAGATGTTCGACGAACGCGGGTTGTTCCTCATCGTGACCCCTGCCGGCGGCAAGTGGTGGCGCTTCCGGTACAGCTTCGGTGGCAAGGAGAAGCTGTTGTCCCTTGGCACCTATCCCGATGTCAGCCTCAAGGACGCTCGCGAGAAGCGCGAGGCGGCGCGCAAGCTCATGGCCCAAGGGGCTGACCCTGGCGCAGAGCGGAAAGCCGACAAGGCGGCCGTGGCGGCGCTGACAGAGAACTGCTTTGAGCACATTTGCCGCGAGTGGCTGGAGCAGCGCAAGGGGACGGTAGAGCCTGCACAGCACGTCAAGACGCTGGCACGGATGGTGAACGACGTGTTTCCCTGGCTTGGTGCGAAGCCGATCAGCGAGATTACGGCTCCCGACGTGCTTAGCGTGCTGCGTCGCATTGATGAGCGCGGCGCACGCTACACGGCGCACCGGGTGCGCAGCGAGATCAGCCAGGCCTTTCGGTATGCGATCGCCACAGGGCGCGCAGAACGCGACCCCTGCCCGGATCTGAAGGGCGCGATACCATCGCCGAAGGAATCCCACTTCGCGGCGATCGTCACCCCGAAGGAAGCGGCGGAACTGCTGCGCGCCATCGACGGCTTCCGGGGTACGTTCGTCGTCAAGAGTGCGCTGTTGCTTGCGCCGCTGCTGTTCGTTCGACCTGGCGAGCTGCGCAAGGCGGAATGGTCCGGCTTTGACCTCGACAAGGCCGAATGGCGCTACCTCGTCACCAAGACGAAGACCGAGCACCTGGTGCCCCTTGCCCCGCAAGCCGTGGCCATCCTGCGCGAACTGCACGCGCTGACCGGAAGCAGGCGCTACGTCTTCCCCGGGGCGCGTGACCCCCACCGGGCCATGAGTGATGCGGCGATCAACGCCGCGCTGCGGAGAATGGGGTACGACACCCGGGCGGAAATCACCGGGCACGGGTTCAGGGCGATGGCGCGAACGATCCTGCATGAGGAGTTGCACATCAAGCCCGAAGTCATCGAGCATCAGCTTGCCCATGCCGTACCGGATGCCCTGGGCGGCGCGTACAACCGGACCAAGTTCCTCTCAGCACGGTGCGCCATGATGAACCAGTGGGCGGATTACCTAGACAAGCTGAAGGCCGGCGCCGAAGTGGTCGCCATCGCGACGGCGGCTTGACCGGCCGAGCAATACTGAGCACTGCCGCGCCTAGATCGGCCAATCGAAAACTGGGACACCCTTACCCGGCTGGCGCGGCATCCTGAACCAAGGGCGAAGCGTGAAAGGGGCGCTTGATGGTGAATGACGAGGCATGCGATATTGATTCATACTGGGGGCTGAACGAAGACTTTACGATAGACGAGGCGGCGGCATTGATTGTCGGAATGGACCCCGCCTATGTTGATCGCTGCGAGAGAGACACAAACTTCGAGAGAAATTATCCGGGTTTGCGACCTACGCGAGCGGCGCTTGTAAGCGCGATCACCGCCAAAAAGCTGAGGGCAACTATTCGGTATGATGCTGAGCCGAGGTATGACTACTCAGGGACCGACTGGCTACGTGAGAGGGCTTATTGGAAGGGAGAGGACGTAAGCGAAGTTGAGGACTTGGACGGCAAGAGTTTTTTGATTGGCCCCGTTCCGAACTGGGGCACGTCGACCATTGCCATCGACGATCTGCGCGAATGGCTTTCCCGCAAGAACTGGCGATCAGCTTTTTTCTTTCCATCCGAGACGACGGACGACGCCAGCACTCCCGAATACCTTGACCCTAATAATCGGCGATACGCTTCCAAGCTGGCAGCGGCGGTGATGGCTTGGCAGGCTGTTACTGATACTGGCAAGACAAGCCCGAAGGCGGCGCTAACCAGGTGGCTGACTGATCATGCCAATGACTTTGGCTTATCAGCAAACGGGATAGAGGAAGCGGCGAAGGTGGCGAATTGGGCCACCATTGGCGGTTCTCCAAGGTCATAGCGCAGAGAACATACCCCACCCTGAAAGCCGCTCCACTGCTGGCTTTTCCGTCTGTTGCGGCATGTAACCTACCCCACCGATAGCGGATAACCTACCCCACCCACACCCCTTTTTGTGGGGTAGGTTTTCGCAACCTGCCCCACTATTCAAGCGGGCATCTGTGCCGTTCCAATGAAGCCATGTTCAACACGTCCGGCAACGGACGAACAAGGAAAAACATGGCCAGCACACTCCCCGAGACAGGCTTTTTGCGCCTGAAGCAAATCATCGGCGACCCCAAGGCCGTACCGGCGACCGCACCGCTGATCCCCGTCAAGAAGTCCTGCTGGTGGGCCGGTGTCAAGTCGGGGAAATTCCCACAGCCAGTAAAGCTTGGTCCCCGTGTCACTGTCTGGCGAGTTGAAGACATCCGCAAGCTGATCGCGACGGCGTAGGGGGCGGCATGACTGCAAAAGGAAAAGCCGCACCGGGGGCAAACCGGGCGGCTTCAAGCAGTGCATTCGATAGCCAACATTCTACCTCGACTGACCCGCTGAAAGGCTGGTTCAATCTTGCCAAACCTTCTCGCAATCGCCAGCAAAAGCGCGGATGGCAAAGGGGGCGCGATGATGACCGACATTGACCGCATCCGCGAAGCCTTGCAATTCATTGACCCGAGCGACCGCGAAACATGGCTACGCATGGGCATGGCGATCAAGTCCGAACTTGCTGATGCTGGCTTTGACCCGTGGGAGGCATGGAGCCTGCAAGCCGAATCCTTCAACACCAAGGATGCGCGGGACGTGTGGCAGAGCATCCGGGCGGGCGGCAAGGTGACACTCGGGACGCTGTTCTATGAAGCCAAGGCGAACGGCTGGCACGACGATGGCACCTACCAGAAACCGACACCGGAAGAGCTTGCCGAGCGGCGGCGCATTGCGGCGGAACGGGCCGCGAAAGAGGAAGCCGAGATAGCCCGCGAACGTGCCGACACGGCGAAGAAAGCGGCGGCGATCATGAAGGCGGCGACCGAAGTGAAAGCCGATCCCCCCTACCTTTCCCGCAAGCGGGTTTCACCCGTGGCGACCCTGCGAGAGATTGACGCGGGCGCGGCGGCGGCGATCTTGGGCTATCCCCCGAAGTCGGGCGGCGATCAACTGGCCGGGCGCTTGCTGGTGGTTCCCGTCAAACAAGGCGATGGCCTATCAACGCTGGAACTGATTGATGGCTCAGGCCGCAAGGCAGCACTGGCCGGGCGCGGTAGCAAGGTGGGCGGGTATTGGGCAACCCAAAGGCTACCCGATGGCGACGGCGCGGGAATGACCCTGCTGATAGGTGAAGGCGTGGCGACCGGGTTATCGTCATCGGAAGCAACCGGACACCCTGCCATTGCGGCGCTATCGTCGGGCAACCTGCCAGCGGTGGCGAAGGCGATGCGCGAACGCTACCAGGCGGCGGCGCTGGTGATTCTGGCTGATCTGGTGAAGGCGACCGGCGAGCCTGACCCCCATGCGATCGAGGCGGCGCGATCTGTCGGCGGCAAGCTGGCAATCCCTGACTTTGAAGGCGACCGACCGGAAGGGGCAACCGACTTCAACGACATGGCCGCATGGTGTGGTCCGGAAGCCGTAGCGCGGGCCATAGCGAACGCAAGCGCACCGGACGGGGCAGAGATTCAAGCCGACGAAGGGAACGCGCCAGCGGGCGGTTCTGAGGGCAACGGCTGGCCTGATCCGCACCAGCTGGCCGCGAAGATCGAGCCGGAACCCTATCCGCTTGACGCCCTGCCCGACACCATCCGGGCGGCGGTGGAAGAGGTGGCGGGCTTCGTCAAGGCACCTGCGGCGCTGGTGGCATCGTCGGCACTGGCGGCGCTGTCGATGGCCTGTCAGGCGTGCATTGACGCGAAGCGGGCGGAAAAGCTGCATGGGCCTGTCGGGCTATTCCTGCTGACCATTGCCGATTCTGGCGAGCGGAAATCAACTTGCGACGGCTTCTTTACCCGAGCGATCCGCGACTACGAGGAAGCCCAAGCGGAAGCGGCAAAGCCCGTACTGAAAGACCATCGGGCAGCAATCGAGGCATGGGAAGCCAAGCGCGGCGGCGTCAAGGAAAAAATCCGCCAGCTCGCCAAAGACAACAAGCCAACGGCGGGCATGGAATCAGCCTTGCGCGATCTGGAACACGACAAGCCGGAACCCCCAAGAATCCCCCGCCTGCTGTATGCCGATGTAACCCCCGAAGCACTGGCCTATGGACTGGCGAAGCACTGGCCTTCCGGCGGTGTGGTATCTGCCGAGGCCGGGATTGTTTTCGGTTCGCATGCCATGAGTAAGGATTCAGTCATGCGCAACCTGGGCCTGCTGAATCAGCTTTGGGATGGAACAAGCCTGACCATTGACCGGCGATCAACCGAATCCTTCACCGTGCGCGGTGCGCGGCTGACCGTGGCCTTGCAGGTTCAGGAGCCGACCTTGCGCGAATTCTTCACCCGATCCGGGGCGCTGGCGCGTGGCACGGGCTTCCTTTCCCGCTTCCTGGTGGCGTGGCCTGAATCAACTATTGGGCATCGTCCATTCACCGAAGCCCCAGCGAACTGGCCGCACCTTGCCGCATTTCATCGGCGCATTGCCGCGATACTGGATCAACCCGCCCCCATTGATGAGGATGGCGCACTGACCACGCAAATGCTTCCCCTGACCCCGGAAGCAAAAGCGGCATGGGTGGAATATCACAACGCAATCGAGGGCGAGCTATCGAGCGGCGGCGAGCTTTACGACGTGCGGGACGTGGCGAGCAAATCCGCCGACAACGCGGCACGGCTGGGGGTACTGTTCCATGTGTTCGAGCACGGTATCGGCGCGGTCGGGCTGGAATCCTTCGAGGGCGCGAGCCGGATAGCCGCCTGGCACCTGCACGAAGCCCGGCGCTTCTTTGGTGAGCTTGCGCTACCTGCCGAACTGGCGGATGCGGCGCGGCTGGATACCTGGCTCATCGAGTATTGCAGGCAACAGCGGACGCACATGGTAGGGAAAAATCACGTTCGCCAGCATGGGCCATTGCGGGACGGTGCGCGGCTTGATGCGGCGATCCGTGAGCTTGTCGCACTTGACCGCCTGCGGCTGGAAAAGGACGGTAAGCGGCTGACGATTCACCTTAACCCGGCGCTGGCAGGGGCGGCACCATGACCATGCTATCCAGACTGCGCGAAAAGCGAACCGGGAGCCTTGCTACTGCTATTCATGCTATTTCTGCTACTCAACCCAAGGGGAATGCGGCAACAGTAGCAAGAATAGCAACTGTAGCAGTAGCAAGCCCCACAAGTGAAAAAACCGCACCCCCGGCAAAAGTCGGCGCTGGCGATACGGCGACCGCTTCCCGCTGGTGGTTGATTCACTACCCCGACCGCGATCCTGTGGAAGTGGCCTGCTGTCCCGAGGCAACCCATGCCGACATTCTGGAACGGCACCCGGGCGCGGTAGCGGCGGAACCCTTTGCCCCGACCATCCGGCAACCATCGGCACCCCTGACCGCCAGCGAAGAAACGGCGATCCGGGCATGGCTGGCACTGATCGAGGAAACCGACCCGGCAACCATTGCCGAAGTGATCGGCCAGTGCCGGCGGGATGCGGATGCGCGGGACTACTTCACCGGGCGGGCCGCGGCGGAACTGCCGAAGCCTGTCCCCTTCCCTGATGACCGGCGGTGCTGTACCCAATGCCTCAACCTGCGAGGGTGGGTTTGCGGTGTGGCGACACCTGGCGGGCTGGTATCGGCAAATCGAGGCTATCGCCCTGCGCCTGACACCTTGCAGCGATGCGCTGGCTACCTACCCAATGGGTCCGACAAGGATCAACGCGCGGGCCGGGAACGCTGGCCGGGACTGACTGACTGACACGAAAGGCACCATAGGTAGCGGCATTCCGCGTAGTTCAGGCAGCGAACCGGCAAAACCTGCGGGACGAAATCGACACACCGGGAATGATGGCAGTCCTGCGCCAGCAAGCGTCGGCAAATAGCAAGGTTTATACAAGGTTTTGAGCGCGGCTATCTACCTCAACCTTGGACACAGACGACGGATTGACGGTACCGTACCACTGGCGTAACTTGTCCTTATCGGGCGCGTCCGACCATGCGGTTTCCTCCTGCATTGAAAGCGGGGCAGAAGAACGAAGGCCGGCCGCCCGTACTTCTTTTTCAGGCGTCACGGTTGCATCATGGAAGGCGTCTATGGTGCGCCTCCCAAAAACGCCTTCCAGCACGACCTGTTCGAGGGACGGATCACAAATCCCCGACTTCTCGGGTATTTTCGATGACCTACCGGATGTTCGACCGGGGCCGAAGTCCCCCGAGGGTAAAGCGCGATCCGCAAAGCGGGGCTTCAAGGGCGGGACGCGGGAAATGCTGCGGGAACTGGCGCGGATGCTGAAGGAACAGGATGAAGCCCTGAAGCGCATCGGCGGAACGTGGATTGACTGCGTCGGGCTTCGGCGGGAGAATGGGCGCACGGTGCTAGACACACCAAGGAATAAGCGGCAATCCACCCCGAAGTGTGGATTTTTTGCGCCTGTTGTTTGTCCCTTCAATGGGCGGGATGCGTCAGTCCGTAAGGCTGGCGGCATGGCTTATTCCATGTGTCTAACATCCCGCCCACCCCGCTAGACACGGGGCTTTCGAGACTCGATAAGGAGCAACACACGATGCAAACCGCACAGCACGCCGACCGCAGCCGGGCAAAGTTCCAGATGCCCGAAGATATGGGCAAGCGCATCAAGGAAGCCAGAAAAGGCGACCTGTACAAAGGGGCAAGACACAAAGCCGACATCATCGCCTATGGTGTTGGCTGCACCGATGGCGAGGAAGAGGCGAGAGCCTTCTATCGTGGCCTGATGGAAAAGCACCCCAACGTCTACGGCGGGCGGCTGGCATCCCTGCTGATGGATGCGGCGGGATTGCAACTTGATGGCACGATGGAAACGAGCTACCGGCGCGGCTGGCTTGTCGGCATAGCCTTCGCGTTGGAATGCTGGCTCTATGAGGATGCCTGTCGGCGGCACGGCGGATAGTCGACGCTGATGGGACGGCAAACCAGACCCGGCCGCGTGCCGGGTTTTTCTTTGGCGCGGGGTAGGGCATTGGCACAGCTTTTCAAGGGCAGCGTCGACAAGAGTGGGGTAACTTTCGGGGTAACTCGAAAATGCAAATGTGTTACATCACCTGTCGGCAAGGGTTATAGCGGTATAGTCGATTCCGACCGGGGCACCACCTATTTTTCAGTGTCTTTACACAACAGGAAAAGTAACTGAAAAAACAAGGAGATAGTCGATTGGATGTTTATTTTTCTTGTCCCCCAAGGCAAATGAAACCGCTCGCTACGCGCAATTCCCCAACGATTTACGCATGGCGTCTGCCCTGGTCTTGCGTCCTCAGTGGCGCTGTTGACGCCAGCCGGCCAGACTGACGATAAGCTCGGTGTGATTCATTATGGTGTCGTCGAAAGGATGTGCGCCGATACGGGGACTTCGTTTCGTAGGTTTTTGCCGGCGGCACTTTCCGGCGGCAGCAATTCGATCACCCCGTTGGCATACCGTTGCGTAAACGGGGTGCTGGAGTCGATACCCTCGCTGTATTCACGAATACGATAGCCAATCGAGCCGGTGGCGCGTTGCAACTGCGCGGCGCGACGTTTGACGATCAGGCTGGCTTCGCCGTCGCCGCCAATTCGGAAGGATTTGGCTTGCAGGGCGATTTGATAGGTGCGCGGACTGATCAGGCTTTCCTCGATGCGCCAGTTCGGCGCCAACGGATCGTAAAGGACGTGCGCCACGACGCCGCTTGCCGCCACCAGTCCCAGGCTGGAGAGGGTGACCGACGATTGGCTGGCGGCGTAGACGCCGGCCACCGCCAAGGCAACGCCTTTTTCCGGCGACAGGTCGTTCTTCGATGTGCTGGCGCCGCTCAGTGAATACGGTACATCAACGGTCGATCCGCTGGAGGATACGGATACGTGGTTGCAAGCGGTCAGGCCAAGCAACAGCGCGCCGGCACCAAACATCGACAATGATCGGCCGGTCATCGTCAGATGTACTTGAACAGGCTGAGATCGCTGATCTGCACATACGACTTTTGCGCCGCTTCCAGGCCGATCTTATGCTTGGTGAAATCGGAGATCGCTTGCGCGTAGTCGAGGTCCTGCAGATCGGACAGCGTTTGTTGGTACTGGATGTCGAGAGACGAGGCGCTGTCGCCGAGATTGTCCAGTGCTTGCAGACGTGAACCGACGCTGGCTTGGGCGCGGCCGACGCTGGCCAACGCGTTGTCGAGATTGAGCAGTGCGTTGTGCAGCTTGCCGGAGTACTCGGTGCGCGCGGTGGTCGAAGTCAGTGGAGTGCGCAACAGGTCAATGGTGTCCTGGATCGTTGAAAATACACTCTTGTTGGCGCTCGGCCGGATGGTGAAGGTGTCGCCGTTAACCGGCAAGCCGCTGATCACCACCTGCGCGCCAAAATCAGTGCTGACCGCCGCCGCAGGCGGTTGGCCGGTGGTCTGCAGCGGAATCGATTGACCGGCGGCGAACGGCGTCACCGCGCTGACCGCGACCGCTGGGACGGCGGCAGCCGGCGGCGCGGGCTGCGAGACGTCGAAGATTTGATAGCTGCTGACACCGCTCGGCGAGGTAAAACGGATTTCCAGTGCTCGATTGGTTGTTCCCTGCCATGGGAAACCGCTTTCCAGCGCTTGCTGCCATTTCTGCGTATCGAGCACCGTGCCGCTGTCGATCATTCCGGAGCCCTGGTTGACGAGGCCGACGCCGTTGCCGGTCGCCGCGGCGGCGAAAAAGCCATTGCCTTCGCGAATGTTCATCAACAGATCGCTGCCGGCGACATTGGTCGCCAGGGTCTGCGACGAGGCGACCTGCACCAGGCGGTCGCCATCGTCGCCGAGATAGACCACTTGTGGCGTCGCGGCGGCACTGGCCGCGCTGCGGACGAAGGGCACGACATTGCCTTGATAGCCGGAAAACAGATAGTCGCCGGCAGGGGTCCGACTGTTGGCGAGGCCAATCACTTGATCGAGACTGGCCGACAGTTCGCTGGCGATCGTTTGCCGGTCGCTGTCGGCGAGGATCGTGCTGCCGGCTTGCACCAGCCGGCTGCGCACGCCTTGCAGGACGTCGGTCAGCGAGCCGAGCTGGGTATCGGCCAGCCGCAATTTGTCGCGTGCGTCGTGTTGATTGGCGACATACTGCGCGGCAACCTCTTTGCTTTGGGTCACCGTCAGCGCCTGAGCGGCGGCAACCGGGTCGTCGGCCGGGGTGAGCATCCGTCGGCCGGTGGAAATCTGATCCTGCAGCCTGACCAGCTGGCTTTGGCTGCGACCGATGTTGCGCAGGCCGATATCATAGATTTGACTGCTGCTGATGCGCATCGCCTTCTCCTTAGCGGGCAACGACTTGCAAAATGGTGTCGAACAGCGTCGATCCGACTTGCAGGGCTTTCGCCGACGCCTGGTAGGCCTGCTGGTAGCGGATCAGATTGGCTGCCTCCTCGTCGAGATTGACGCCGGAAAACGAGTCGCGCGTCGCTTGCGACTGCGCCAGCAACGCCTGTTGCGCTTCCGAAGAGACCGCCACCTGCCGCGCCTTGTTGCCGGTGGCGTTGATCAGCCGCGCGTACTCTTCCTGGAAGGTGGCACTCTTGCCGGAGAGGGTGTCTTGCGTCTGCAATTGCGCCAGGGCCAGGGCGTTGCGCGAGTCGGCCGTTGCGCCGGTGTTGCGAGCGATGACAAAAGTATCACCGGTATTCGGCGTGCCGGTGATGCTGAAGGTGAAACCGACCGGTGGTGTCGCGGTGGTCGAGCCGACCAGGGTGATTGTCGCGCCGCTGGTATAGGCCACGGTATCGGTCAGTGCGGCGATGGTCACCGGCGTGCCGCCATCGATCGACACCTGCGCGCCGACTGGAAAATTCCGCAGTTGGCCGTTCTGGAAGGTCAGGGTGATCGGCAGAGTGGCCGCGGCGAGCGGATACCCTGGCCCGACGTTGCCGGTCGATACCTTCGCCGAGCCCAGATTGCTGGCACTGGCCGAAGCGGTCAGCGGTCCGGCAGCGGTGATCAGCCGCGGGTCGATGGCCACCGCTGGGTTGACCTGCAGGGTCTGCAAGGCGTTGCGCGTCGGCTGGATCAGATAACTCGAGCCGGCGACCAGCGCGGCGGATGAAGACAGGGTGAAGCCCTGTGGTTCGCTGGCCAGTTGGGCGTTGATCGCCGCTAAGTCGGCTCCCGACCACTGCTTGTCGTCGGTCAGCCGAGTGAGCGTGACTCCGCCGGCGCTGGTGAACAGCCGATAGTCACTGCCGGTGAGATCGGTATAAAAATTGCCGTTGTGCGGCGGAGGGTCGATGAACGCGGCGCTGACCACCGGGCTGCCAGCTGGGTTTTGCATGCTCGCCAGCACTTGCGGGCCGGCGACCGAAAAAATGTTGGGCGTAAAGGTGTTCGGCGTTGCCGATAGTTGCGATTGCCCGAGCAGGTCCTGGCCCAAAGCGCTCTGAGCGTTAAAGGTCAACGCCAGCGAGGCGGCGCCGCGACCCAGTTCGTTGCTCGCCGGCAGTAGGGATTCGCGGCGAAACGCCAGCAAACCGCCGAGCACACCGCC
>JAEUOJ010000056.1 GCA_016789495.1 Accumulibacter sp.
CGCCTTGGTGAGCGCATGTTCTAAAAAATCGTTTTCCAGTGCTAACTGACCGATCTTGGCGTGCAGTTTCGTCAGGTCCGGATCACTGCTTGCGGGGCTGCTGGCGTCACCAAAAACCTGCACCGCACGCTCTGTCAGTTGCCGCTTCCAGTCCGTGATCTGATTCGGGTGAATGTCATACTGCGGCGCCAGCTCCGCTAGCGTCTTGTCGCTCTTCAGCGCCGCTAGGGCCACTTGCGCCTTGAAGGCCGCTGGGTGGTTCCGCCTCGTCCTTTTGCCATGCTCTTGCTCCTGGTGTAACAGCTTACACAGCCGTTCGTTGGGGCAAGGCTACCATTTATCCTCCTGTCCGAATTTCCGGGGCTACCTCTGCGTGAACTCGATCTGTACGCGTGCCACCGCATCCCGGACGTCTGGCTGCTTTACCTGACGGGTAACGAATTGCTGATTTGTCGCAAGCCGGCGAATGGAAGGTATCTGTCGATCGCAGGGCCGCGGGTGGGAGCTTGTGTCAGGCCAGCGTTGTTGCCCGGGATGGCAATGAGACTGGAGGCAGGAGGAGGGGAAAATAGGACTTGTTATGTTTTAACCGTTTTTGACTGTTTGCCCCAAACCATTGTGCAATTGCCCCATTAACTTTGGCCAAAAGCCCCATTCGGAGCCAAGAACTACTCTCGCGAGCATTTTGCGGACTAATTTCTTTCTCATTATATCAGTTTATTAATCGTTCAGTTGGCAGCGTATGGCGTAATAATTGCTTTGCGTTCAGTGTTCTGCAATTTGACGAGAACCGCGCCGGCTGTGCTTGATTTCAATCATCCAACGGAATCGGCTTCGCCTAGCCGCGTTAAATCTCGTTCCGCGGTGAGCGGAAACTTTCTCAATTCAAAACCGCCATAAAGAATACTTTGGTGAAGTCGCCCCGGGCAAAAAATGAAAATCCTTCGGTCGACCAATCTGGATTGGTAGTTCTTTTCAACTGCTTTTACTTATATTAAGGAGCGAATCTTATGGCTAAGATCACTATTGGAACATCGGGCAACGATTTTTTGTATGGCGATATCGACAGTGCCGATTTGGATGATTATATTCAGGGGCTTGACGGCGACGATGTCATTTTTGGCTTCAGCGGCAACAACATCCTCGATGGCGGCGACGGCAACGATTTCATGAGTGTGCTGTTGGGCGTCAACACGGTCATCGGCGGCGCCGGACTCGACGGTATGGAGGTGGACTATACGGGCGCGACCGCCGGTATACAAATGACTCTTGCCGCCAACGGCGTCGACGGACAGATTACGGCCGGGAGCAATCAGGTCACCTTTACCGGTATCGAACAATTCTTTATCGCCGGCACCGATTTTGACGATGTTCTGCTCGGTGGCCAGAGCAACGACGTTCTTTTCGCCGGCAATTCCGGCAACGACCAACTGCAAGGCGGCGCCGGCGATGATGTCTTGTACGCCTATTGGTCGTCCGGCGCCAGCACGCTGAATGGCGGACTCGGTGACGATGGGCTGACGGCCTATGGCTCGACCGGGAGCAATACGCTGCTCGGGGCCGAGGGCAACGACTATCTGACGGCGGAAGTGTCCAGCGGCAATAACACCTTGCGCGGTGGCGCCGGCGACGATGTGCTCAGCGTCAATCTATCGACCGGCAACAACTTTCTCGAGGGCGGGGCGGGCAACGATGTGTTGCAAGCCGAGTTTGGCGAAGGTTCCAACACGCTGCTCGGCGGCGACGGCGATGATGTGATCGATGCCCACGGTTCCGGACCCTTAAGCCGCAATATTCTGAATGGCGGCGCCGGCAATGATTCGATTATCGTCGGACTCGGACAAACCAATGCCGAAGGCGAAGACGATTCAGTCACCGGCGGCACCGGTTTCGACCAGCTGCAGGTTCTCTTCTTCGGCGGTGCCGAAGGGAATACGGCGACCGACGGCATCATCATGAGCTTGGCGGGCAACGACAAGGATGGCGTGATTCAGGCCGGTAACGATGCGGTGGTTTTCAAGAGCATCGAGCAATTCACCCTCTACGGCACGGCGTTCAATGACGTCTTGCTCGGCGGTAAAGGCAATGACGTCCTCGACGGCTACGGCTTGGGCGGCAGCGATTTCTTCAGCGGCGGTGCCGGTAACGATACGATCACGACAGTGAGCTTCGGTGATAACGGCGGCAGCAGCACGCTGCTCGGCGGCGCCGGCGACGATCAATTGGTCGCTGGCGGAAGTGCCAGCGGCAGCAATTTCCTCGACGGCGGCAACGGCAACGACACCTTGTTCATCGGTTCCTCAACCGGCAACGATACGCTGCTCGGCGGTAATGGGGACGATGTGATCAGCGGAATCACCGCCAGCGGTAGCAACACCCTGAACGGCGGCAACAACAACGATGTTCTCAACAGCGGTTCCAGCCAGAGCCTGATGATCGGCGGCACCGGCGACGATGTCCTTTCCCTGGGCGCCGATGACGGCGTGGCCGATACCGTTCAGTACAAGGCGGGCGATGGCCTGGATCATCTTTTCGATTTCGTCCGCGGACTGGGTGGCGACAGCCTCGTCTTCAGTCAGATTGCCGACATCGACGTGGTAAGCACCGCGACCAACACGACTTTCCATCTCGGCGACGGCATCGCCGGCAATGCCGGCTTCGGCAGCGGCCAGGTATTGGCCGTCGTCGAAAATGTCACCGATTTCTCGGTCGGCGATGTCGGCGTCAACCTGTTCGGCAGCGACTTCTTTTTTGCTTGAGTTGTCAGCCGGAAACCGTCAAATTCAAGCTGGAGAAGCGGGGTCGGACCGTTCCTTGTGATCGGAATACAGAATCGGCGATAGACCACGATTTTTAGTTTTACGAAACCGTGGTCTATCCCGAATGGCCCCTCCTGGCAAGGAGAGATTTGATGCCGTAAGTGGGAAGTCGCCGCCTGTTACGCCCCGAAACGAGGGCATCCGGTCCGAAAGGGCCGGAAACAGCGACAAAACCGCATTCATGACGCCGCATCATGAAAAATCGGCTGGTGGACCAAGAGCACAGCCAGTTTTAGCAACCTTGTCCAGACTTTCTGTAATAAACAGTGGAATCGCTGCGCTCCCACCCTCGGATGAATTATCACTTTCAACACACAGCGCCTCCTCGCGCCTATCGGCTCCCTCCCTTCTGCCGAGGCCAAGGATCTGTCTTCTCTGCGACTCACCCCGTACAGGCCAAACTCGCCTGCGCATAAACGACAAAACCTGTATGGATCCCGAGGCGATTCACCTCGGATTTTATCGACAGCTTCAATTACGCCCACTCGTGGCAACTGGCGTCGAGGAGGGGGAAGAAGCCGAGGTAGCCGAAGCGCGCCTCATCGCTGGCGGAATGGGCAGCGCTTGACCGACGTGCCGGCATCGGCCTCGTTGGTCGTGGTCGCAGGCATGACCACACGTAGGCCTGACTTCTCGATGCGTCTTGCCACGCTGACCTTGCCAGAGCCGCTGAATACTGTCTGGTGGACGGCGACTTCTCCTTCGCGCCGCTGGCAAAGTGGCGACCAGGGGCGAGCGATAACGGCGGGCAAAGGTTCTATTTCCGTCCGTTTAGGACTAAAATCCCGGTCATTCCCGGCGCCGAACCCGCCGATTTTCACTTACGAGGTGCATATGGCCACAAATGATGACGAAGACGAAGCAGCGGGTGTAATTGCTGGCGTATTGGGGGGGATTGCCCTGTGTGTCGTGGCGGTGATCTATGCCGGCGGCGGGCTGGTACGGATGCCGCAGGCGGTGGCCGCCACCGAGATTGCGCCGATCGGCGAGCCGCTGGCCAAGGTGTATTTCGATCTCGGTCAAACCAAGCTGCTCGACGCCGATCAGGAGGTGGTCGTGCGGACGATGGACGCGCTGGCGGCCAAACCGAGTGCCATCGTGCTGCTTTCCGGTTTCCATGATCCATCCGGGAGCGCGCAGCAGAACGCCGTCATCGCCAAACAGCGCGCCGAGACGGTTCGCGATGCGCTGATTGCCGGCGGGGTGGCCGCTAATCGGATCAAGCTGCGCCGCCCGGAATCGACTCTTGGCAGCGGGCCTCCCGCGGAAAGCCGCCGCGTCGAGATCCGCGTCCAATAACCGCGCTGGCGCCCGGACAGCGGGGCGGTGATGCCGCCCAGGAAAAAGCGAGCCGCCCGGCTCGCTTTTTTATCGCCGCTCGTCCGGCGCCGTCCGGTCGCTCCGCTCGTCATTTCCCTGGCGAATCCCGGGCGAGCTGAAGGTGGGATGCCGCCCGCTTAGCCGCCCTGGCCAAGCGATGGCGGGCAAGGCACCGTCGATTCAGCCGTGGTCGCCGCCGATGAAGCGCTCGACCAGCCGGGCCAACCGCTGGTCGACATCGTCAGCCAGCGCGTCTATCGTCCGCGGCCGCAGGACGTTGTTCAACCAAGTGATTTGCCGCTTCGCCAATTGTCGCGTGGCATATATGCCGCGGTCGCGCAGTTCGCGGCGGGGGGCGAGGCCGTCGAGGACCTCCCAGACTTGCCGGTAGCCGACGCAGCGCATCGATGGCAGGCTGGCGTGCAATTGGAAAGTCGCCCGCAAACCGAGCACCTCGTCTTCCAGGCCGGCGGCGAGCATGGCGGCGAAGCGTTCGGCGATCCGTTGGTGCAGAATCTGCCGGTCGCCAGGGAGCAGGCCGATGGCCAGGAATCGGTAAGGGGGCGGTGGGGCGCCGTCAGCGGCGAGCAGGGCTGACAGCGGCTGACCGGTCAGCCGCCAGATTTCGAGTGCCCGCTGGATGCGTTGCGCGTCGGTGGGCGGCAGGCGGGCGGCGGTTGGCGGGTCGACGCGCGCCAGTTCGGCGTGCAGCGCCGGCCAGCCGCGAACGGCGGCTTCGTGGTCGATCGCCGAGCGGATCGCCGCGTTCGCCGCCGGTAGTTCGGCCAATCCTTCGCGCAAGGCCTTGAAATAGAGCATCGTGCCGCCGACTAGCAGCGGCACGCGCCCGCGCCGGCTGATGTCGTCCATCGCCAAGCGCGCGTCGTGACAGAAGCGGGCCGCCGAGTAACTCTGATCGGGGTCGATCAGGTCCAGCAGATGATGCGGGAAATCGGCCAGCGTCGTCGCGTCGGGCTTGGCGGTGCCGATATTCATTCCCCGGAAGACTTGCGCGGAATCCACGCTGACCAGTTCGACCGGAAAATGGCGCGCCAGCGTCAGCGCGGCGGCGGTTTTGCCGCTGGCGGTTGGACCCATCAGCAAGATCGCCGGCGGCAGCGCCTGCGTGTTCATCGGCCGCGCAGGAAATGGCGATCCAGATCGGCCAGGGTCAATGTCATCCAGGTCGGCCGTCCATGGTTGCAATGGTCGGCGCGCGCGGTCTCCTCCATCTGCCGGAGCAAGGCGTTCATCTCTGGCAGCGTCAGGAGCCGGCGGGCGCGTACCGCGCCCTGACAGGCGAGATTGCCGAGCAGTTGGTTACGACGGATGGTCAGCAGTTCGCTGAGCTGGTGTTCGCGCAGTTCGGCGAGCACCGCGCGCGCCAGCGCCGTCGGATCGGCGGCCTGCAGCAACGCCGGCACGCTGCGCACGGCCAGTTGCCGCGGGCCTAGCGGTGCCAGATCGAAGCCGAGACGCTGCAGGTCGTCGCGGTGTTCTTCGGCGGTGGCGATATCGACCTCGTCGGCCGAGAACACCGCCGGGATCAGCAGTCGCTGCGCCGCCAGCGGCGCCTCGGCCAGCGCCTGCTTGAGCTTTTCATAAAGAATCCGTTCGTGCGCCGCGTGCATGTCGATGACCACCAGACCCTGAGCATTCTGCGCCAGGATGTAAATGCCGTGTAATTGGCCGATCGCGTAGCCGAGCGGTGGCGTATGTTGCTCGCCCGGCGGAGCGCTGTCGGTCGGCGGCGCCTCGCCGTCGGCTGGCGCCGGCCGCGCGGCCTGGACGAAAGCCAGGTAGCGCGCGTCATCGAGCCGTTCGCCGAGTTGCAATGCCGGCTGGTATGAACTGTGGAATGCGATCGCCGGCGTGGCATGCCGTTCCGAAGTGTCGAGGGCGGGGCCGGCGACCCCGCCGGCATGGTCAGTCCGCGGGAAAGACGCGGTCTCGACGTCTACGCGCGGGGCCGTGCCGACGAGCGGGTTGCCGAGCACTCGTTGCGCCGCCTGGAAAACGAATTGATGCACTGCCCGCGAATCGCGAAAGCGGACTTCCGTTTTCTGCGGATGGACATTGACGTCCACCGTCGATGGATCGATGGTCACGAACAGACAGTAGGCGGGATAGCGGCTACCGTGCAGCAGATCCTCATACGCCTGTCGCAAGGCGTGCGCCAGCAGTTTGTCGCGCACGAAACGGCCATTGACATAACAGTACTGCGTGTCGCCGCGTGACCGCGAATACGCCGGCAGGGCGAGTTGCCCATGGATGCGCAGCGAGCCGGCCTGAATGTCGATCGGCCGGGCTTGCGCCAGAAACTCCTCGCCGAGCAGTGCCCCGGCGCGCGCTTCCGCGTCGCCGCGCGGCAGGTGCAGCACGACCCGCTCGTTGTGCGAAAGAGTGAACGCCACGTCGGGGTGCGCCAGGGCGATCCGCCGCAGCGCCTCGCTGCATTGCGCGAATTCGGTGGCGTCGGATTTGAGGAATTTGCGGCGGGCCGGGGTGTTGTAATACAGCTCGCGCATTTCGACCACCGTCCCGCCGGCCAGCGCCGCCGGCTCCGGCAGTGCGCCGGCTTCCCCCGCCAGTCGCCAGGCGTGCGCCGTGCCGGCTTGTCGGCTGGTCAGGGTGCAATGCGCGACGGCGGCGATCGACGCCAGGGCTTCGCCGCGAAATCCGAGCGTCCCGACGCGCTCGAGGTCGGCCAGCGTGGCGATTTTCGAGGTCGCGTGGCGGGTGAGGGCCAGCGCCAGTTGATCCGGGGCGATGCCGCAACCGTCGTCGCTGACACGGATCAGCTTGACGCCGCCTTCCTCGAGTTGCACCCGGATCGCCGAACTGCCGGCGTCGAGCGCGTTTTCGAGCAGTTCCTTGACCACCGAGGCCGGGCGTTCGACGACTTCGCCGGCGGCGATCTGGCTGATCAACCGATCGGAAAGCAGCTGGATAGTTGCGGACATCCGACGATTATACCGGCCACCTTCCGGTAGAATCGCGGCTGGTCATTCGTCACCGCCCGTTCATCTGATCTGACTCCGGTTGGGACCCCCCTTCAGGGGATAATCTGGCTTGAGGGGCGCAAGCTCTGCCAAACGGTTTCGCCCGGTCCCGGGCGTGGAATGAAACATGGACTTTCTCAGCACTTTTCTCGATCTCGTCCTGCATCTCGACAAACACCTGCTAGTCCTCGTCGAACAGTATGGCGGCTGGGTCTATGCGATCCTGTTCGTCGTCATTTTCAGCGAAACCGGCCTGGTGGTCACGCCGTTCCTGCCCGGCGATTCGTTGCTGTTCGTCGCCGGCGCGGTGGCGGCGGTCGGCAGTATGGACATCGGCCTGCTGCTGGCGGTGCTGATGACCGCGGCGGTGCTCGGCAACATGCTCAATTATCAGATCGGTCGTTACATCGGGCCGCGCGTCTTCCAGTGGGAAGGGTCACGCTTCTTCAACAAGTCGGCCTTGGAGAAGACCCAGGCGTTTTATCAACGTCACGGCGGCAAGACGTTGGTCATCTCGCGCTTTCTGCCGCTTTTCCGCACTTTCGCCCCATTCGTCGCTGGCGTCGGCCGGATGGATTACGGCCGGTTCACGTTCTTCAACCTGATCGGCGGTAGCGCCTGGGCGTTGTCGCTGACGCTGGCCGGCTACTGGTTCGGCAACCTGCCGTGGGTCAAGAACAATCTGACGGCGGTCATCCTCGGGATCATCGTCCTGTCGTTGGTCCCGGTGGTGATCGGCTGGTGGCGGCATCGCCAGGAGGCCAGTCAATGACGACGATCGATGCCGTGGTACTGATTTCAGGCCGAGGCAGCAACCTGGCCGCGTTGCTTGCCGCCGCCGATGCCGGCGAACTCGGCGCGCGTATCGTCGGCGTGATCGCCAACCGTCCCGGTGCGGCCGGCTTGCAGACCGCCGCCGCGCGAGGCATCGCCACCGACGTCGTCGATCATCGCCGGTTCGCCGAGCGCGCCTTGTTCGACGCCGCCCTGGCCGAGGCGATCGACGTCTTTGCGCCGCGACTGGTCATCCTCGCCGGCTTCATGCGTATCCTCGGCGAAGCCTTCGTCGAGCATTACCAGGGCCGCCTGCTGAACATCCATCCCTCGCTGTTGCCGGCCTTTCCGGGCCTGGACACGCATCGGCGGGCGCTCGACGCCGGTGTTCGGCTGCACGGCTGCACGGTGCATTTCGTCACCCCGACGCTCGATCATGGGCCGGTGATCATCCAGGCGGCGGTACCGGTGCTCGATGACGACGACGAGGCGACTCTGGCGGCGCGCGTTCTGGCGCAGGAACACCGCATCTACCCGCTGGCCGTGCGTTGGTTTGCCGAAGGGCGCTTACGACTGGACGACGGCCGTGTCCGGCTGGCCGCGACGCAGCGCGGCGACTCGGCGCTGATCGCGCCGGCGATCGACGAGCGCTGACCGTGCCCGTCGTTCTGATGCTGGCTTTCCTGGCCTCGTTGGGGGTGCATGGGCTGGTGCTTTTCGGTCCGGATTACGAATTGCCCGGTCCGAGCGATCCGCCGCCGCTGCTGGCCGAATTGAAACCCTTGCCTAAAACGCTTCCTCCGGCCGCTGCCGCCAAGCCACCGGCGATACCCGCCCCGCTTGCTCGGCACCCGACGTCGCCGGTGAAGAAAGCGGCGCGGCATTCGCCCGCCGCCACGTCACCGTCGGCGTCGGTACCGACGTCAACGGAAGCGGCGCCGGCCGATGAAATGATGGCCGCGGCACCGTCCGTCGTGCCCGCTGCCGCGCCGACCGGCGAAACCGCGGCGCCAGCGCCTGAAACCCGGGCGATGCCGGTCGCCGGCCGCATCCGTTACCGGGTCGATCGCGGCGATCAAGGCTTCCAGATCGGGGTTTCGGTGAACGAATGGCAAGTGGTCGACGGCGCCTACCGGATCACCGCGGTCACCGAAACCACCGGCCTGATCGGCGCGCTGCGACCGCTGCGCATCGAACACGAAAGCCTTGGTCACACCAGTCCCGCCGGTCTGGTCCCCGACCGTTTCATCGTCCGTCAGGATGGCCGTGAAACCGGTAACGGCGCCGATTTCGACTGGTCGGAAAAGCAGTTGAAAATGGGCAACCGACCGGTGGAAACCCTGCTGTCGGGCACGCAGGACGTTCTGTCGTTGCCGTACCACCTGGGGATGCTCGCCGATCCCGCCGCCGTCGGCAACATCGCCATCACCACCGGCAAGAAATACGGCCAGTTCCGGCTGGAAGTGGTGGGCGAGGAAGAGGTCAACGTTCCCGCCGGGACCTTCCGCACCCTGCACCTGCGCGTGCCGGGCGTGGCGCAGACCGAAGTCTGGCTGGCGCGCGATGGCGCCCAGATGCCGGTCAAGGTCCAGCATGTCGACAGCAAGGGCAACATCCTGCTGCTGCTGGCCACCACCATCGAAAGCAGGAGCGCGCCGTGAAGCCGACGACCAGCGACGCGCCGGTCGTCACCGCCGACTTCCGCTGCACACCGGCGGTTTTCCGGCATGCCGAAGTGCTGCTCGCCGAACTGCTGCGTTCGCCGTACCCCGCCGACAAGGTCGTCGCCGGCTACTTTCGGCAACATCGCCAACTCGGCCACGCCGAGCGGGGCTTTGTCGCCGAAGCGGCGTTCGCCGTCCTGCGCCAACGGCGCACGCTGACCGCGCGCTGTGGCGAAGACGTCACCTCGCGCCGCCTGCTGCTGGCCTGGCTGGCTTGCGGCCAGGGGCTGAACCGGCGACAACTCGAACCGCTGCTCAGCGAGAGCGAGCAAAAATGGCTGGCCACCGTCAAGGCGGTGAAAGTTGCCGACCTACCGCCGGCGGTCCGGCTCGACCTGCCGGATTGGCTGTTCGACGCGCTGAGCGACCAATACGGCGACGAGGAAACCGCGACGCTGGCCAGCGCGCTCAACCGGCCGGCGCCGCTCGACCTGCGGGTCAATAGTCTGAAAACCGATCGTCAGACGGCGCTGGCGCGGCTCACGGCCGATGGCTGGCCGGCGATGCCCTGTGCCCACTCGCCGCTCGGCATCCGACTGCTCGGCAAGCCGGCATTGTCCCGTCATCCGCTGTTTCTCGACGGTCATCTCGAGGTCCAGGACGAAGGCAGCCAGTTGCTCGGCTTTCTGCTGCAGCCGAAACGCGGCGAGATGGTCGCCGATTTCTGCGCCGGCGCTGGCGGTAAAACCTTGTTGCTCGGCGCCTTGATGCGTTCGCAAGGCCGGCTGTACGCCTTCGACGTCAATGAGCAACGACTCGCCCGCCTGAAGCCGCGCCTGGCGCGATCGGGACTGTCGAATGTCACCCCGGTGCGCATCGATTCCGAACGCGACGTCAAAATCCGCCGACTGGCCGGCAAACTCGACCGGGTGCTGGTCGACGCGCCGTGTTCCGGTCTCGGCACACTGCGTCGCAACCCCGACCTCAAATGGCGACAGACGCCGGACAGCGTCGCCGAACTGGCGGTCAAGCAGGCGGCGATTCTTGCCGCCGCGGCCAACTTGCTCAAAAGTGGCGGACGACTGGTGTACGCCACCTGCAGCCTGCTCCAGGCCGAGAACGAGGCTATCGTCGACGCCTTTCTGGCGGCGCGGCCCGGCTTCGTCGTCGAGTCGGCGCAGGAGATCCTCGCCGGGCAGCAGATCCTGGTCGATTGCGGCGATAGGCTGCGTCTGACGCCGCACCGGCATGGCACCGACGCCTTTTACGCCGCCGTCCTGACACGCCAATGAACGAGCGGGTGATGTTCGCCCTGCTGCTCGAGTTGTGGCAGGACGTCAGCAAGCCCGCTTTTCTGTGGCAGTTGCTGGCGCTGGTCGTCTGCCTGCTGCTGGCCTGGGTGCTCGCACGCTACGGCCGTCGTCATGAACTGACCCAGATCAACGAGACGCATGGCGCCTGGCGCGCCTTCGGTGCCGGCAGCCTGCGGCGGTTGTTCTTTCCACTGCTGGCACTGCTGTTCGTTGTCGTTGCCCGCTTGGGTTTCAAATTCTGGCACGTCGGCCCGGTCAGCCTGCTCGACGTGGCGATCCCGCTGATGACCTCGATGGCGCTGGTGCGGGTGGTGATCTACCTCTTGCGTTATGCCTTCTCGCCCAGTGGCTGGCTGGTCAGTTCCGAGCGTTTCGTCGCCACGACGATCTGGCTCGGTCTGGCACTGCACCTCAGCGGCCTTGCCGAACCACTGATCGAAGTCCTCGAACAGGTCACCCTGCATGTCGGCAAGCAGAAACTCGATCTATGGACCCTGCTCAACGGCCTGGTGACCGTCATCACCACCGTCGTCGTCGCCTTGTGGCTGGCCGGCCTGATCGAGAGGCGCCTGCTGGCCAGCGCGACGCTCGATTCGAATCTGCGCGTCGTGCTCGGACGGCTGGTCAAGGCGCTGCTGTCGGTCGTCGCCTTGCTGCTCAGTCTGTCGTTGGTCGGGATCGACATCACCGCGCTGTCGGTGTTCAGCGGCGCGCTGGCCGTCGGCCTCGGCCTCGGCCTGCAGAAAATCGCCAGCAACTACGTCAGCGGCTTCATCCTGCTGCTCGACCGTTCGATCCGCATCGGCAACGTCATCGCGATCGATGCCCAAACCAGCGGGGTGGTCAGCCAGATCACCGTCCGCTACACCGTCGTCAGCACGCAGGCCGGGATCGAGGTGATCATCCCCAACGAATACCTGGTGTCGAACATCATTCGCAATGAGTCGTACTCCGACAGCCGGATCCGCCTGAACGTTTCGCTGCAGGTCGCTTACGGTACCGACCTCGAGCGGGCGATGCAGTTGATGGTCGACGCCGCCGTCGGCCAGCCGCGGGTACTCGACGACCCGGCACCGCAAGCCCTGCTGACGCTGTTCGCCGAAAGCGGCATCAACCTCGACCTGGTGTTCTGGATCAATGATCCGCAAGTCGGCAGCGGTAGCGTCCGCTCGGCGATCAACCTGGCGATCTGGCGCTCCTTCAAGGAACACGGCATCGAAATCCCCTTCCCGCAGCGCGAGGTACGGCTCGTCGGCGGCGTGCCGAACGTGTCGGCGGAGGATGTTTGCCCGGCGGATAAGGCGCGCGAAACAGACCAGCGATGAGCCGGATCGAAATCGATGGCGTTTTTCTTGAGTATCGATGGCTGCCGGGAAAGCAGGCCGGGCCGACGCTGCTGCTGCTGCACGAGGGCTTGGGCAGCGTGACGATGTGGCGCGATTTTCCGGACCGGCTGGCGGCGGCGACGGGCTGCCGGACGCTGCTCTGGTCACGACTAGGTTACGGTTGGTCGAGTCCGCTGACTTCGCCGCGCACGGTTCGCTATCTGCACGAAGAGGCACTGCAACGGCTGCCGCGGTTGCTAGCCGCGTTCGGGATCGACCGGCCGCTGCTGGTCGGACACAGTGACGGTGGCTCGATCGCCTTGATTTTTGCGGCGGCGTTTCCTGAAAACCTGGCCGGGGCGGTGGTGCTGGCGCCGCACGAGTTCGTCGAGGAGAAAGCGCTGGCCGGCATTCGGCGGGCCGGCGAACACTTCGCGAGCAGCGATTGGCCGCAACGGCTGGCACGTCATCATCGCGATCCGGCGGCGGTTTTCCATGCCTGGCACGATACCTGGTTATCGCCCGAATTCCGTGCCTGGCGGATCACCGACGACCTGCCGGCGATCCGCTGTCCGATTCTGGCGATCCAGGGACAGGACGACGAGTACGCGACGATGCGGCAGATCGACTGCATCGCCGAAGCGCTGCCCGAGGTCGAACTGTTGAAACTGCCGGCGTGCCGGCACTCGCCGCATCGCGATCAGCCGGCGGCGGTTTGCGCGGCGATTGCCCGTTTCGTCGATCGTCTGCCGTCGTGAAGAATCATTCTCCGGCGTTTGGCGGCAAGCGAGTTGCCGGGTCCTGGCGGTAGAAGGCGCTGAGCCTGGCGTACAGTTCCGGATATTCGGCGCGCAGTTCGTGCGGCGTCTCGAAGAAAGCCTCGCTCATCACCGCAAAGAATTCGCCGGGGTTTTCGGCGGCGTAGGGATCGAAAAAAGGCTGTTCGCCGCGTCTTTCGGCTTCGTCCACCCAGGCGCAGAAATCGGCGTGGCTGGCGAGCAGCACCTGCCGCCACTCGTCTCGCGACACCCGGTCAGGCAGCGGCGGCATGCCGTCGGCGTCGCCGTTGAGCATGTCGAGTTTATGGGCGAATTCGTGGATCACCACGTTGTAACCGCTGCCGGCCTGTTGCGCGTCCGACCACGAAATGAGCAGCGGGCCGCCATGCCACGCCTCGCCGGCGGCCAGTTCCTGGTATTCATGGACCACGCCGAATTCGTCTTCGGTCTGGCGGGGAATCAGAAACTGGTCGGGATAGACGACGATACCGACCCAGTCGCGATACGCGGCCAGGCCGAGTTCAAGAATCGGCAGACAGCCCTGGGCGGCGATCGAGACGCAGATTGCATCGGTCAACTCGAGTCCGCCGGCGGCGGTGAATTCCTTTTCAGCGAGGAAGGCTTCGCTGAGCCGGCGCAGACGCTGCCTGGCGTCGGCGTCGAGCGCATCGAGAAACGGTAGTTCGGCCAGCGTCCGCTGCCATAACGCGTCGGGAATCATCGGGGGCTGGTGGCGGTCGCGCCACCAGTCGAGCAGCTTGCCGATCACGCGGATTTTCCGGTCGGGCGGCCGGCGGTGGTCAGATAGATGCCGGCGAAGATCAGCGCGATGCCGAGGTAGTGGTAGGCATGCGGAATTTCGTCGAGAAAGATCGCCGACAACAACGTGCCGAACACCGGCATCAGGTGAATGAACAGGCTGGCTTTGCTGGCGCCGACTTCGCCGACCGCGCGGTTATAGAACACGTAGCCCAGGAAGCCGGGGAAAATGCCGGTGTAGGCGATGCCGGCCAGCGATGCCGGGCTGACGACGATCATGCGGCCCTGGGCAAGCTCCCAGGCGTACGCCGGCGCCAGGGCGCACAGACCGACGACGGTGAACGCGGCGAGCAGCAGCATCGGGTGGACGCCCTCCGGACGCCATTGCAGACCGATGGTGTACAGCGCCCAGGTGAACACCGCGCCAAGCATCCACAGGTCGCCGACGTTCAGTCGCAGCGTCGCCAGGGTTTGCCAGTCGCCGCGGCAGACGATGATCGTCACGCCGAAGAGCGACAGCAGCACGCCGAGCCACTCGACCCGGCGCAGGGATTTGCCGAGAAACGCCCACGACAAGGCGATCGTCGCCACGGGAATGAACGAATTGAGCAAGACGGCGTTGGTGGCCGGGGTGTGATTCAGCGCGATGTAAGCCAGGGTGTTGTAACCGCCGACGCCGAGCAGACCGAGGATCGCCACCCTTCGCCAGTACCGCCGGAGCAGTGGCCATTGGCGGCGCAAGTGTGGCCAGGCCAGCGGCAGGGTCAGCGCCAAGGCGATCGTCCACCGCCAGAAAGCCAGCGACAGCGGTGGCACCTGATCGCGCAGGGCGCGGCCGAGCACCATGTTTCCCGACCAGAACAGCGTCGTCAGGGTCAACAGCAGATAGGGATGAGCAAAACGGACGGACATCGATGATCGCGGAGGACCGCGGCGAGTGGTGACAAACGAATTATGCCGGAACGCTGGGCCCCACTTATAATCAGAGCCATGGTTTCCGTTGTCCACTCCGTCGCCGCGCAGAGCGACTATACGCAATTGCTGCAGACTCTCGCCGATGGGCTGTCGCCGACCGAGGTGAAGAGCCTGCATCTGGCCGCCGACTTGGCGCGTTCGCTGTACGGCGACAAACGGCTTGGCAGCGGCGAAAGCGTCTGGGCGCACGCGCTGGGGGTGGCGTTGATCATCGCCGGTTTGAAGCTCGACGCCGATTGTCGGCTGGCCGCGCTGCTGTTCGCGGTGCCGGCGTTGCAGGAAAAAGGGCTGCAGCCTCTGGAAAAGGATTTCGGGCGCCGCGTCGTACAACTGGTCGATGGCGTTTCACGGCTGAATCGCGTCCGTCCGATCACCCGTCGTTTCGTGGCTCATTCCGTCGAGAATGACGACAAGAATCCGCAGGAAATGAAGGCGCAGGTCGAAGTGCTGCGCAAGATGCTGCTGGCGATGGTCGAGGACATTCGTGTCGTGCTGTTGCGTCTGGCGTCGCGGACGCAGACGCTGCGCTATTACGCCGGCGAAGCTGACGATCTGCGGGTGCAGGTGGCCCGCGAAACGCTGGCGCTGTATTCGCCGCTCGCCAATCGTCTCGGTGTCTGGGAGTTGAAGTGGGAACTCGAGGATCTGTCGTTCCGCTTTCTGCATCCGGCGATCTATAAGCAGATCGCCGGCCATCTGGACGAAACGCGCATCGAGCGGGAACAGTTCATCACCGACGCCGTGCGGCGTCTGAAAGCCGAACTGGCGGCGGTCGGCATCGTCGACGCCGAGGTGTATGGACGACCGAAACATATTTACAGCATCTGGAACAAGATGCGCAACAAAGGCATCGATTTTTCACAACTTTATGACATCCGCGCTTTACGGGTGGTGGTCGACGAAGAGAAGGATTGCTACACCGCGCTGGGCATCGTCCATCACCTGTGGTCGCCGATTCCCAAGGAGTTCGACGACTACATCTCGAACCCGAAGGCCAACGATTACCGCTCGTTGCATACCGCGGTTCATTGCCCGGATGGTCGCGCGCTGGAAGTGCAGATTCGTACCCACGACATGCATCGCCACGCCGAACTGGGCGTTGCCGCGCATTGGCGCTACAAAGAAGGCGGCGGCGTGGTTTCGGAAGATCGCTACGACGAAAAGATCGCCTGGTTGCGACAACTGCTCACCTGGCGCGAAGACGTGCCCGAATCGTCGGATTGGGTCACCCATTACAAGCAGGCGGCTTTCGACGAGACGGTCTATGTGCTCACCCCACAGGGGCGGGTGATCGATATGCCGCGTGGCGCGACACCGGTCGATTTCGCCTACCGGGTGCATACCGACATCGGCCATCGCTGCCGCGGCGCCAAAATCGATGGCGCGCTACAACCGCTGAACACGCCGCTGGCGACCGGTCAGCGCGTCGAGATTCTGCTGGCCAAACAGGGCGGTCCGTCGCGTGACTGGCTGAATCCGGCTCTCGGCTACCTGCATACCCATCGGGCGCGGGTCAAGGTTCGCCAGTGGTTTGCCAGCCTGGCGCTGGAAGATACGCTGGCCGAAGGACGGGCGATCGTCATCCGCGAGTTGCAGCGCATGGGCCTGACCGGCGTCAATCTCGACGAACTGGCCGGCAAGCTGGGTTTCGCCAGAAGCGACGATCTGTTCATCGACATGGCCCGTGCGCGGTTGAATCTGCGGCAACTGCAAGTGGCGGCGCGCGGCAGCGAGATGCCGGTCGACGAGCGGGTGCTTGGCGAAATGCCGACCCGTCGCGGTCGTCCGGCGAGTGAATCCAAGGAAAAAGGGGTCTTGATCGTCGGTGTGGGCCGCCTGCTGACACAGATGGCCGGTTGCTGCAAGCCGGTGCCGCCCGATCCGATCGTCGGTTTCGTCACCCGTGGCAAAGGCGTTTCGGTGCATCGCGCCGATTGCAGCAATTTTGGCAACATGCGCGCGCTGTTCCCCGAGCGGGTCATCGAAACCACCTGGGGTGGCGAGACCGAGGGGATCTTCGCGGTCGACATCGTCGTTGAAGCGTATGATCGGCAGGGATTGTTACGTGATGTGAGCGACGTTTTCGCCCACGAAAAGATCAACGTGATTGCCTCGAATAGCCAGTCACGCGCCACGCAGGCCAAAATGTCGTTCACCGTCGAGGTCAACAGCCTCGCGCAACTCAACCGGACGCTGGCTTTGCTGCATCACGTCGAAAGCGTGGTCAGCGTGCGGCGCGCGTGAGCAGGCCGGGTCACTCGACGCCGTCCGGCGAGTCGTGCTCCCCGGACGGCGTCGGGCGTTACGCCTTGAGCTGTTCGATCAGTTCCGCTTGCGCCGAATGCGGGCTGGTCCGCGAACCGCGACGCAGGTGGTAGCTGCCGTCTGGGTTCAATTCCCACGCCTGCTGGTTGTCGTTGAGATAGATCTGCAGTCCTTCGGCGATCACACGCCGCTTCAACTTGCGGTCGAGAACCGGGAACGCCAGTTCGATGCGTCGGAAAAAGTTGCGTTCCATCCAGTCGGCGCTGGATAAATAGACCTTTTCCTCGCCGCCGGCATAAAAGTAGAACACCCGGTGATGTTCGAGCTGGCGGCCGATGATCGAGCGGACGGTGATGTTGTCCGATAGTCCCTTGACGCCGGCGCGCAACCCGCAGACGCCGCGAACGATCATGTCGATCTTGACGCCCGCCTGCGAGGCTTCGTAAAGCGCGGCGATCGTTTCCGGTTCGAGCAGCGAATTCATCTTGGCGATGATCCGCGAACGTTTGCCGGCGCGGGCAGCTTCGGCTTCGGCGCGGATGCCGGCGACGACGTTGGCCTGCAGGCTGAACGGCGCCTGCCAGAGGTGCGTCAGCGTCTGCGCGTGTCCGAGGCCGGTGAGCTGCTTGAAGACCTCGTTGGTGTCGGTGCCGATGTCCTCGTTGCAGGTCAGCAGCCCGAAATCGGAGTAAAGGCGGGCTGTTTTCGGATGGTAATTGCCGGTGCCGAGGTGGACATAGCGACGCAGGATGCTGCCGGATTTGCCTTCCTCGCGACGGACGATCATCAGCATCTTGGCGTGCGTCTTGTAGCCGACGACCCCGTAGACGACATGCGCGCCGACTTCCTCGAGCCGGGTTGCCCAGCCGATGTTCGCTTCCTCGTCGAAGCGCGCCATCAGTTCGACGACGACGGTGACTTCCTTGCCGTTCTGCGCCGCGCGCAGCAGCGATTGCATCAACACCGAATCGGTGCCGGTACGGTAAACCGTCATCTTGATCGCCACCACCTGCGGATCAACCGCCGACTGTTCGAGCATCTCGATCACCGGCGTGAAGCTCTGGTACGGATGATGAAGCAGGATGTCGCCGCCACGGATGGCGTCGAAAACACTGTGGCATTTGTGCAGGGCTTTCGGCAGACCTGGAGCAAACGGCTGGAATTTCAGATCGTTGCGCAATACCCAGTCCGGCACCTGCATCAGGCGCGCCAGGTTGACCGGGCCGGCGACGCGATACAGATCGCTCTCGCAGAGATTGAACTGGCCGAGCAGGAACTCGATCATCGCGTCCGAACAGTTGTCGGCGACTTCCAGGCGTACCGCGTCGCCGAAGTTGCGCTGCGGTAGCTCGCCCTGGATCTTGGTGCGCAAGTTCTTGACTTCCTCCTCGTCGACGAACAGGTCGCTGTTGCGGGTGACCCGGAACTGGTAGCAGCCGAGCACCTTCATGCCGGCGAACAGTTCATGGACGAATTCGTGCAGGATCGACGACAGGAAGACGAAAGTGTATTCGCTGCTGCCCAATTCGCGCGGCAGGCGGATCACCCGCGGCAGAACACGCGGCGCCTGGACGATTGCCGCCCCGGAACTGCGACCGAAAGCGTCGCGGCCTTCGAGTTCGACGGCGAAATTCAAACTCTTGTTCAGCACGCGCGGAAAGGGGTGCGACGGATCGAGACCGATCGGCGTGATCACCGGCATCACTTCACGGAAAAAGAAGTCGCGGATCCACTCGCGTTGCGCCGGGTTCCAATCCAGGCGCTTGTCGAAATGGATGCCTTCCTTGGCCATCGCCGGCAGGATTTCGTCATTGAGCAGCGCGTACTGTTCCTTGACCAGCGCGTGCGTCTCGTCGCTGACCATCTGATAGACTTCGCGGGCGGTCTTGCCGTCGGTGGTGATCGCCACCGAACCGAGCTTGAGCTGCTCCTTGATGCCGGCGACGCGGATTTCGAAGAATTCATCGAGGTTGCTGCTGACGATGCACAGGAAACGCAGACGTTCGAGCAACGGGGTGCGCGGATTTTTCGCCTGATACAGCACCCGTTTGTTGAAACCGAGCAGGCCCATCTCGCGGTTCTGGAAATAGTCCGCGGGAAAGCCGCTCGGCGAATGCAGGGTAGGGGTCTCGGTGGTCTGTGGTTCAGTGGTCATCGGTCTATTCCATCAGAATTAAAGAAGTGGTCTGGCGTCAATTCGACGGCCTGCATATTACAGCCATCATTTGTCTGCTTGGCGGTCTGCGCGGCCATTTCACGGCGCAATGTCGATCAACGGCATTTTCGATGACTTCAGCGGGCGATCGCCGACTGTCGGAATGGTAAAATTGCCGCCCGCCTAAAAGTTTGCGCCGGCATTTTTTCCCTCCACTTCCCCCACCCATGGCCAGTACTCACCAATGAGCTACGAACTGATCGCCGGAGTCGACCTCGGGTCCAACAGCTTTCGCTTGCAGGTCGGCCGCATCGTCGGCGACCGCATCCATCCCCTGGATACCCTCAAGGAACCCGTGCGTCTCGGTGCCGGGCTGACCCGGGAAAAAATTCTCGATCACGCCTCGCAACAGCGAGCGATCGACGCCCTGCGGCGTTTCGGCGAGCGCTTGCGCAGTTTCGCGCCGGAAACCGTCCGCGCGGTGACCACCGACGCGATGCGCGTCGCCCGCAATTCACATCTGGTGCTGCCGTTGGCCGAGGCGGCGCTTGGTTTTCCGATCGAACTGATCGGCGGTCGCGAGGAAGCGCGCCTGATTTTCATTGGCGCGTCGAATGCCCTGCCAGTGGCTGGCCACCGTCGTCTGGTGGTGGACATCGGCGGCGGGTCGACCGAATTCATCATCGGCGAGAATACCGTGCCATTGATGATGGAATCGCTGTTCATGGGCTGCATCAGCTACCGGCAACGCTATTTCCCGGAAGGACGGGTCGATAAGAAGCGGATGTATGCCGCCGAAGTGGCGGCGGCGCGCGAGATCGAAGCCATCGCCGTCGATTATCGGCGTCTCGGTTGGCATGAGGCCGTCGGTTCGTCGGGGTCGGCGCAGGAGATTACCGACATCCTCGAAGCCAATGGCTTGAATCCGGCCGGGGTGACCGGCATCAGCCGGGAAGGACTCGGCAAGCTGCGCCAGTTGCTGGTGCAGGCCGGTTCGGCCGAAGCGCTGGGTCTGGAAGGAATGCGTGGCGATCGAGTGGCGATCCTGCCCGGCGTGGTGGCGATCATGTGCGCCGTGTTTTCGGAGATGGAGATCGAGCACATGACCTATTCCGACGGCGCCCTGCCGCTCGGCGTGCTTTACGATTTGCTCGGCCGTTTCGAACATCATGACACCCGCGACCAGACGGTCGTCCAGTTCATGCGACGTTACCAGGCCGATGAAGAGCAGATCATCCGGGTCGAGCGCACCGCGCTGACCCTGCTCGGTCAGTTGATCAAGCTCGACGCGCCGGAAAACGAAAACGACGCGCACTTTTTACGCTGGGCGACCTCGCTACACGAAATCGGCGTGTCGGTGGCGCACGCCGAGGCTCACAAGCATGGCGCTTACATTCTGACCCACGCCGACATGCCGGGTTTTTCCAAACGCGACCAGGCACGGCTGGCGCTGCTGGTGCTCGGGCAACGCGGCAAATTGCAGAAATTGGCCTCGATGCCGGCCGGCGATCCGAACTGGCGGCTGGTGTTCTGTCTGCGGTTGGCGGTGCTGCTGCACCGTTCCCGCGAGGATCAGCCGTGGCCGAATCTGGTTGTCCGGGAGATGCCGATCGGTTTTCAGATCGAACTGCCGAGCGAGTGGTTGGACGCCAACCCGATGACCGCGGCGGCGCTCGACGAGGAAGCGATGCGTTGGCGACGGATCGGCATCCGTCTGCGCCTCAAGACGCTCGTCGACCAGCCGCCGCCCGCCATCGAGCCGGCGCGGAAACCGCTCTGACGGACCGGACGCGTGACGCGACCCCACGACGGCCGCGGTTCGCATCCGACCGGTACCAGGTGATGGCGTAGGCATGCCGGCGGCGACGATAAGCGCCAGCGAAGCGAACGGCGTCGTACGGGTGGAACTTGCCGGCGAGTGGACGGTGGCTGGTCTGCCCACCTCGATCGCTCCCTTGCAAACCCAGTTGCGTCGATTGGCGGACCGGCCACCGGAATCGGTGCAATGGCGCTTGCAGACCATCCTCCGGCTCGATAGCGCCGCGGCGATCCTGCTCTGGCATGCATGGGGGCGACGCTGGCCGTCGTCGATCGAACTGTCGGCGGCGCATCGTCAGGTCATCGAGCGCGTCGCGGCCAGCGCCGGCGCCGTCGACGGCCAATCGCGGCCGGCGCGTGACCTGTTGCTGCCGCTGCTCGGGTTGGGCCGCTGGGTGCTGACGGCGATCGATCACCTGCGGGGAATGATCGCGCTGCTCGGCCAACTGATCCTCGACCTCATTCACCTGGGTCGTCACCCGCGCGACATGCCCTGGCGCGAATTCTCGGCGCATCTCTACAAAAGCGGCGCGCAGGCCTTGCCGGTGACGACGTTGATCGGCTTTCTGATCGGCATCGTCGTCTCCTATCTGGCGGCGTTGCAATTGAAATCGTTTGGCGCCGACGTGTTGATCGTCAATCTGTTGGGGATCGGCATCGTCCGCGAACTCGGTCCGGTGCTGGTGGCGGTGCTGGTCGCCGGGCGTTCGGGGTCGGCGATGACCGCGCAGATCGGCGTGATGAGGGTCACCGAGGAAATCGATGCCTTGGCGACGATGGGGGTTTCGCGCAGTCTGCGACTGGTGCTGCCGAAAGTGCTGGCGCTGACGGTGGCGATGCCGCTGCTGGTCGTCTGGTGTTCGGTGGCCGGCATCGTCGGCGGCATGATTTCCGCCAAGCTGCAGATGGATTTGTCGTACGGATTTTTCATCGAGGCCCTGCCACGGGTGGTGCCGGTGGCCAACTGGTGGATCGGCATCGGCAAAGGGGCGGTTTTCGGGCTGTTGATCGCGATTATCGCCTGCCATTTCGGACTGCGCGTCGCGCCGAACACCGAAAGCCTGTCGGCGCGGACCACGGCCGCGGTCGTGACCGCGATCACGGTGTCGATACTGGTCGACGCGGTCTTCGCCATCCTGACGCGCGGCATCGGCATCCCGCTGTGACCACGACAGTCGGGCAGGCGGATACGCCGGTGATCGCCGTCCGCGATCTGCATAGCCAATTCGGCGATCTGGTGGTCCATCGCGGGGTCGATCTGCAGGTCGAGCGTGGGCAGTTGCTGGCGATGGTCGGCGGTTCGGGCAGCGGCAAGACCACCTTGCTGCGGGCGATTGTCGGTCTGTCGGTTCCCAAGGCCGGTGAAGTCAGACTGTTCGGACAACCGGTTCTCGACCCTGATCCGCTACGACAACGCGCCTTGCGTCGCCGCTTCGGCGTGCTGTTTCAACATGGGGCGCTGTTTTCGGCGTTGTCGGTGCATGACAACATCGCCTTTCCGTTGCGCGAACTGCGACGCTTCGACGAGGCGCTGATCGGCGATCTGGTGCGGCTCAAGCTGGCGATGGTCGAACTCGAACCGCGACATGCCCGGCTGATGCCCGCCGAGTTGTCCGGCGGGATGGTCAAGCGCGTCGCCTTGGCGCGAGCGCTGGCGCTGGAACCCGAGTTGCTGGTTCTCGACGAGCCGACCGCTGGCCTGGACCCGGATCGCAGCGCCAATTTCGTCCGTCTGATCGGCACCCTGCAGAAAGAACTGACGTTTACGGTATTGATGGTCACCCACGATCTGGCTACCCTCGACGCTTTGGCCACCAGGCTGGCGGTACTGGCCGATCATCGTATCGTCGCCTGTGGAACGCCTGCCGAGGTGCGCGCCGTCGCGCATCCGTTCATCGACAATTTTTTCGGCGCCGAACGCCCGGCTGCCGGAACGAAAGCAAAAGGCTAGTGATGGAGAATCGTTCGCATGCCCTGGCCGCCGGCTTGTTCACCCTGCTGCTCGGCGCCGTCACGGCGTTGGCTTTCTGGTGGTTCGGCGGCAAGCACGAGACGAGCCAGGAGTTTTTCGTCGTCACCCGGCAAAACGTCACCGGGCTGAACCTGCAAGGGCAGGTCCGCTACCGCGGCATCCGGGTCGGCAAAGTGCAGGCGATCGATCTCGACCCGGAGGATACGGCCAACATTCTGGTGCGGATCAGCATCAATCAATCGGTGCCGGTGACCCGCGGCACCACCGCCAGGCTCGGTTATCAGGGAATTACCGGTATCGCGCACATCCTGCTCGAGCAGGAAGGGGACGACCAGACGCCTTTGCCGGGCGGGACGCCGGTGGCGTCGCTGCTGGGCGAGACTTCGGCGTTGCCCCGTATCGCCATGCGCCCGTCGTTGATCCAGGAGTTGTCGGAAACCGGCGGCGCGACCTTGCGACAGGCGCGCGATCTGCTGGCCAACGCCAACGAGGTCCTGGACAGCCCGGGCTTCGATAACATCATTAGCAACCTCGAAGCGACAACCGCCAGTACCCGGGCCATCGCTGCCCGGCTCGAACAACTGCTGACTCCGGCCAATGTCCGCTCGCTGCAGACGACCCTGGCGCATGCCGGTCAGGCGGCGGCCGAAGCGGCGCCGTTGATGAGCGAATTCCGCCAGCTGACCGCGCGCCTGCGCCTGATCAGCGATCGGCTGGACATCCTGATCGCCGATCCGGGCGGGCAGGGCGTCGGTGTCCTGCTGCCACGACTCAACGATCTGGGCAATGAGCTGGCGACCAACTCGCAACAACTCGGACGGGTGCTGCAAATGCTCGAGGACTCACCGCAGAGTCTGGTCTTTGGCCGGCGACCGCTGCCGCCAGGGCCGGGCGAGCCGGGCTTTGTCGTTCCCGGAGCACACGGCAATAGGGCCAGACCATGAACCGGCGTTCACTCTCGTTTGTCCTGCTATTGCTGCTCGCCGCCTGCGCCGACACCGGCCGTGGTCCGGCGCAGATCGAGGTCTATGATTTCGGTTTGCCGCCGGCGCCGCTGGCCGATGTCGGACCGTGGCCGAGGGTGGCGCTGGAAATCAGGGCGGCGAATTGGCTCGACACCCCCGCCGTCGGCTATCGCCTGCTCTACGACAATCCCCTGCAGTGGCGGAGTTACGCACTCAGCCGCTGGGCCGCGCCGCCCAGCCAGTTGCTCGGCCAGCGCCTGCGGCAACAGTTGGCGCTGGCCGGCAGCGGTGGTCCCGTCGGGGGGCAGTGCGTGTTGCGAGTCGAATTGCGGATGTTTGCCCAGGTTTTCGTCGACCCGCAACGCAGTCGAGGGGAGTTGCACGGCATGGCCGGACTGTTCGACGGCCATCGGCGCGTGCTGGCGGAGCGCCGGCTGGCGATCGTACGCGACGCGCCTTCGGCCGATGCCCGCGGTGGGGTTTTGGCGCTGGTCGCCACCGGCGACGAATTGGCGCAACAGCTTGCCGAATGGTTGAATGATGCCGAAAAACGTGGCAGGCTGGACGACTGCCGGATGTAGGCCGTTGCGCAGACGGTGTCATCACCATAATTTACTCGATCAACAGGAGGATTCAGAGAATGCAGAGTATTTACGATCAGGGCCTCGATAAAAACGCGGCCAACTACACCCCTCTGACCCCGCTGACCTTCATCGCCCGTACCGCCTATATCTACCCGGAACGCACGGCGGTGATACATGGGCAACGCCGATTTACCTGGCTGGAAACCTTCACCCGGGTGCGCCGCCTGGCGTCGGCGTTGGCCGACCACGGCATCGGCGAAGGCGATACCGTCTCGGTGATGCTCAACAATACCCCGGAGATGATCGAATGCCATTTCGGCGTGCCGGTGCTCGGCGCGGTGTTGAACACCCTGAACACCCGTCTCGACGCCGAGACGATCGCCTTCATGCTCGAGCATGGCGAAGCCAAGGTGCTGATTACCGATCGTGAGTATTCGCCGACGGTTAAAAAGGCCCTGGCCAGCCTGCAGCGGCAGCTCATCGTCATCGATGTTGATGATGCCGAATACACCGGCCCCGGCGAGCGGCTCGGCACCCTGGAATACGAAGCCTTCATCGCCGCTGGCAGTCCCGATTTCGCCTGGCGGGGACCGGACGACGAGTGGAACGCCATCTCGCTGAATTACACCTCGGGAACCACCGGCAACCCGAAAGGCGTCGTCTATCACCACCGCGGCGCGTATCTCAATTCGATGAGCAATATCGTCAGTTGGGGAATGCGGCCGCATTCGATTTACCTCTGGACCTTGCCGATGTTTCACTGCAATGGCTGGTGCTTCGTGTGGACGATGGCCGCCAACGCCGGCACCAATGTCTGTTTGCGCCGGGTCGATCCGAAATTGATTTTCGACGCCATTCGTGAGCACGGAGTCACCCATTACTGCGGCGCGCCGATCGTGCATAGTCTGATGGCCAACGCCCCGGCGGCGATGCGCGCCGGAATCAACCAGAAAGTGGCCGGCCTGATCGCCGCCGCGCCGCCACCGGCGGCGGTGATCGAAGCGATGGCCCATATCGGCGTCGATCTGACGCACGTTTACGGATTGACCGAAACCTATGGCCCGGCGGCGGTGTGCGCCAAGCATGAGCACTGGGCCGGCTTGCCGCTGGCCGAACAGGTCGAACTGAACGGCCGCCAGGGTGTGCGCTACCACGCGCAGGAAGGCATCACCGTCCGTGATCCGGCGACCATGGAGGAAGTGCCGTGGGACGGCGAAACGATGGGCGAAATCATGTTCCGCGGCAACCTGACGATGAAAGGCTATCTGAAGAATCCAAAAGCCAGCGAAGAATCCTTCGCCGGCGGCTGGTACCACACCGGCGATCTGGCGGTGATGCATCCGGACGGTTACGTCAAGATCAAGGATCGCTCGAAGGACGTGATCATTTCCGGCGGCGAAAACATTTCATCGATCGAAGTCGAGGACGTGCTGTACAAGCATCCGGCGGTGATCGCCGCCGCCGTCGTCGCCACCCCCGACCCGACCTGGGGCGAAGTGCCCTGCGCCTTCCTCGAATTGCGTGACGGCGCCAGCGTCACCGAGCAGGAAATCATCGACTTCTGCCGGCAGAACATGGCCCGCTTCAAGGTGCCCAAACGGGTGGTGATGTGTGTCCTGCCGAAAACCTCGACCGGGAAAATCCAGAAATACGTTTTGCGCGAGCAGGCCAAATCGTCGGCGGCGATCGAGTAAGGCCTCCGGGCCGCCGTTCGGGGTGCCTGGCGCCCCGCCCGGCGCCCCGGCCGACCGCCCCGTACCAAGGAGTGACAATTCACGCCCGTGACCGGGCGAAGCCGCCGGGCCGCGCTTACGCCTCTCTCAAGCCCGATGTTCCCCCTGGGGGAGACATTTCCAACCGGAGTCAGTTTGTATGAGCCAACCACAGTCCGCCGACGAACCCTATGTCCTGCGCGCCGATGACGCCGGTGTCGCCACGCTGACCCTCAATCGTCCGCAACAATTCAATTCGCTGTCGCAGGCGATGCTCGCCGCGCTGCAGGCGCAGCTCGACTCGATCGCCGGCGACCCGGCGGTGCGTGTCGTGGTCATCGCCGGTGCCGGCAAGGCCTTTTGCGCCGGTCACGATCTCAAGGAAATGCGCGCCAATCCTGAGAAGGCGTTCATGCAGGATCTGTTCCGCCGTTGCGGCCGGATGATGATGACCCTGACCGAAATGCCACAACCGGTGATCGCCCGGGTTCATGCCATCGCCACCGCCGCCGGCTGCCAGCTGGTGTCGATGTGCGACCTGGCGGTAGCCGCCGACACCGCCCGTTTCGCGACCTCCGGCATCAACGTCGGCCTGTTCTGCGCCACGCCGGGCGTCGGCCTGTCGCGCAACCTCGGCCGCAAGGCGGCCCTCGAAATGCTGCTCACCGGCGATTTCATCGATGCCTCGACGGCCTGCCGGCAGGGGCTGGTCAATCGCGTCGTCGCCGCGGCGGATCTGGACGCCGAGGTGAGCCGGCTCGCCCAGTCGATCGTTGCCAAATCGGCGGCGGCGATCGGCATCGGCAAGCAGATGTTCTACAAACAACTCGAAATGGGCCTCGAAGCCGCTTATCAATACGCGGCGGAAGTGATGGCCTGCAACATGATGACCGAAGATGCCGCCGAGGGGATCGACGCTTTCGCCAACAAGCGTCCGCCCGTCTGGCGGCATAAATAAACGTCGTTCGCCGGTCAGGAATTCGACCCGGCACTTCGCCAGCCATCCGCCGAGCCGCAGGCAAGCCGCCCGGCCCAGGCGGATCGCGCCGCTTGGCGACAGATCAATCGTTTCGGCAAGACGCGGGTTTTCCTGGTTCCCAAGGTCATTTTGGGAACCAGAACCCCGCTTGTTTGCCGGTGCCCGGCGCCAGCCTGCGGTCGGCCAGCCGGTAAGTCCTGGCGGCAAAAGCGCCCTGCCGCGTTCGGCCGCGCCGCGCCGCCAGTCGTCGGCCCGCTCCGCTCCGCATCGTCGGGACAAGGCGGCTTGCTGATCGAGCGGGGCAGAGCCGTCGCAACTGTCGCCGGCCACGCCGGTTCGACGGCGTGGATCATCTGCCAGCAAATCCAGTTCCGTCATCGACCTGGCGACGGCTCGGCGCCATCCTCCGGCGGTGATGTTGTCTTTCACGCTTGACGAACCCTCGCTTAGATGGCGGGAAGCCGCCTGTCGAGAGAAAAAAATCACACAGCTGTCGATATTTTTTACACGCCATTTCTCTCGGCGAAGCGATTAATTTTTAGTAAATGAATTAATGAAGTTAATTCATTTAAATATTAAAGGCATGGAATTTGCTTTGCTATTGTCGCCCATCGGAATTTCTGATGGATGGCAGTTAATGACGTAGCTCGGCGCCTTAATAAATTCTCGTCGCTGTTCGACAATCAATGTACAAGTTTTTGATTTTTCATTGATTTTAATTATTATCCTGATTTAATTATTGAAAAGGAAACACAATGAAAACTCAGCTGAAAATCACCTTGTGTGCCGCAACGATGGCATACGCTTTTGGCGGTGGCGTATCCACCGCCGTCGCCGCACCCGTTGTCCTGCCAACCGCCAACTGTGGCACGGGCATCGGTAACAATTGCCTGCAACTCGGCGATTTTTCCGTTTTCTCGTTGGCCTTGCTCAACTTCGCCGCCACCGGTTCCGTCAACAATCCCGGTCCCGGCGATCCTTATTACGTGAAGTCCTCTCCCGGTGAACTGGGCAATCCCGGGTACATCGTCTATGGCACGGGAACGAACAACAACGGCGTCGTCACCAATGTGCCGGGCATGGATAACGCCTTCGATCTGTCGGGGAGCGGGATCGCTTCGTTCGACACCGCGCATGCGACCGACCCGACGCCGACTTTCAGCGGCGACCAAAACGGCACCTGGGACGCACAGACCAGCGCCATCCGCAGTGTGCTGGGAACGGGCCAGTTCGCCGTCTACTTCAATCTGAACGATACCGGCAACGACAATCTGCAAGGCGGCGATTTGCTGGCCTGGGCGCAAGTCACCATCGAGGGGGCGGGGAAAACGACCAAGACCTATTACCTCTCCGGCCGCCAACATGGCGACTTGACCGGCAAAAACCTGTCGATCGCCAATGGCGCGCCGTTATATCAGGCGAATCCGACGGGTGGCTACCCGAACGCCGATAATGGTGTTGGCGATCCGTCCGACCCGCGCTGGACGTACGCGAACAACACGCTTTGCGCGGTTCAGGCGGCGCCCAACGTGCCGCAATTCCTCCACTTCGGCCCCTGCACGGCCAATGACCCGTCCACCGCCAAGAACATCGATCAAAGCCTGGGGGCAAATGCCGCCGCCTTCGCGGTGTATAACGATGAACTGTCGAAGGCGGTGATGGACCCCAACTCCGGTTATCAGACCATCCACATCCGCTATGTTTTAGGGCAGGAAAACAACGGTTACGAGCAGTTGTTCAGCTTCCAGTCCCGGGTGGGCAACCAAGCGCCGGAACCGGGCATGTTGGGCCTGCTGGGTCTCGGTCTGGCCGCTTTGCCGGCGATCCGCCGTCGTCGTCATCGTCGTTGAGGCGCCTTGCCGACACCGGCGGGGCAGCGAGGTGAGCAACGGGGACCTTCGAGTCCCCGTTTTTTTTTTGGGTCGGCTCGCATGACCTGGCGTCTGTCGGACCCGAGCGATCGTCGGGAGCCGGGCGGGGCAGCGCGAGTGGGCCGCTGCCAGCGGTAATTGGGGGAAATGGTTCACCATGCGGTCCGCTTTCTGACCGCCATTCCCTTCGCTGGGGTGAATAGTCTTCCGTTCGGCAGGCCGCCGCGGCTACAACTCTTTCAAGAGACTTTGCGCCGCGGCGGCTTCCGGGAAAGACCGCCCGCTGCCTAGGGCGGCGGTCAATTCCCTCTTCGCTTCCGGTTTCTTGCCCGCCCGCGCCAGCGCGACGCCGAAATGGTAGCGTACCGTCGCCGACTGCGGGCGTTTGGCGGCCGCCTTGCCGAGCAAGGTGAGGGCGCGCGGCAGTTGCGCTTTCTCGACGAGAATCCAGCCCAGGGTGTCCTGCACATCGACGTTGTCCGGTGACAGCACCAGGGCGCGCTCGGCGGTCGCCGCGGCGCGTGGATCATTCTCCCGCTGGTAGAGGCTGGCCAGGTTGTTCAGCGCGATGATGTTGTCGGGATTGGCCTGCAATAACGCCTCGTACTGGTCGATGGCCTGGCGATTGTCGTTGGCCTGCAAGTACACATCGCCAGCGTAGGCGCGCGCCGTCAGGTCTTTCGGGTATTGTTTCAGCCAATCGGTCAACCGTTGCTCGGCCGCCGCCTTGTCGCCGGCGGCCAGCAGAGCGCGATGCAGCTTGATCATCCCCGGCGTGCCGGCGCCCTTGGCCAACGCCTGTTCAAAAGCCGCCACCGCGGCCGGGTAGCGTTGCTGCGCCAGCAGCAGATCGGCCTCGCGAGCGAAGCCCATGGGTGAGGCCGGTTGCCGGGACTGCATCTGGCGGGCGACGCGCAACGCGGCATCAAGGTTTTTCTGTTCGATTTCGATCTTGATCAAGGCATCCAGCGCCGGCAGGAAATCGGCTTTGAGCTGCAATGCCTTTTGCAAGGTTTCGCGCGCGGCGGGCCATTGTTGATCGCTCATCTGCGCCTGGGCCAGGTTGAGGTAAAGCTCGGGCGACGACGGCTCCTTGGCGATGATGCCACGCCAGGTGTCGATCGCCGCCGCGCGTTCGCCGACGGCCAGACGGGTGTCGGCGAGCAGTTTCTGCGCCGTCAGGCTGTCCGGGTTGGCCTGGCTGGCCTCGATCGCCAATGACAGCGCTTTCTGATTTTCCTTCTTGGCCAGATAGAAGCGCACCAGGCCGGCTCGCGGTTCAATGGCCTTGGCATCCGCCGCGCTGGCTTTTTCAAGCCACTCGACGTATTCCGCTTCACGTTTTTCCATGCCGGCGAGTTCGGCGAGCGCCAGCATCGCCGGCATGTTGTCCTTGTCCCGCTCCAGGATCGATGCAAAGCGCTGACGGGCGCTGGCGAGGTTCTTATCCTGCAAATCGAGCCTGGCCAGCCGGGTCGCCGCCGAAATGAAGGTCGGTTGCAGGGTCAGCGCCTGTTCCAATGCTTTTCGCGCCCCGGCCCGGTCCTGCTTGCCCAACAAGGCGTCGGCACGGAGATTGAGCAGCAGCGGATTGTCGGGCAGCTTTTTCTCCAGATTGGCGATGGCGGTCAGCGCCTGATCGAATTCCTTGCGTTTCAGGTGCAAGAGCACCAGCCGCAAATCGGTTTGGCCCGTTTTATCGTTCAAGCGGACGGCCTGCTCGAGGTCGGCGAGCGCCTGTTGGCCGTCACCCTGCGCCAGGTGCCCGCTCGCCAGACTGTTTTTGATGGCCACGTTGTCCGGTTCCAGTTCCGCCGCCCGGTCCAGGTGGCGCATCGCCCGAGCGTAATCGCGCGACTGCAGGTAGGCATCGCCGGCGATCGCCTGCAGGCGCGGATCGTCGGGATACTTAGCCAGCAACGGTGTCAAGGTGGCCAGCGCCCCTGCGCTGTCGCCGCTGCGCAACTGGCTATCGGCCAGCAGTTTGGCGGCGAGCAGGTTGCCGGGCAACTTGGCGAGGACCTTGTTGGCCTTGGCGATACTTTGTTGATAGTCTCCCTGACCATAGCTGGCCAGCGCCGAGGCGATCAGGGTCGGCACATGCTCGGGCGCCACCCGCAGGATTTCGAGCAAGGCGACGTTGGCCGCCTCCGGGTTGCCCCGGCGAAGTTCCAGGTTGCCGCGGGCGTACAACACCATCGGTATTTTGCCGACGGATTTCTCGGCCGCCTGCACCGCGGCGTCCGCCGCCGCCAGATCGCCTTGTCGCAGCGCGATGTCGGAAATCGCCAGATTGGCCCGGAATTCGTCGGGTTGGTTGGCCAGGATCTGCTGGTAGACCGTCTTCGCCTCATCCAGCTTGTTGTCGACATGCCGCAAACCAGCTTTCACATAGAGCGCCTCGGTGAATTTGTCGTCGCGCTGGAGAATGCCGTCGACCAGTTGGCCGGCACGCTCCTTGTTGCCGTCGACCAGCGCCAGCGTGGCCTCGACCATGGCCACGACAGGCGAATCGGCATCGGCCGACTTGGCGGCGGCGATCGACTCCTCTGCCGCTTTTCGTTGTTGCAAGGCGATTTGCGCCTCTGCGCGCCTAGCCAGCACGACAGCCCGGACGCCGGGCGCCAGACCGGTCTCGGGAATGCCCAAATCCAGCGCCTGCTGCGGCTTGCCGAGCTTGACGTATACGTCCGCCAGATCCGCCAGCAGCCGATCATTGGCCAACCCGAGATCGCGAGCCTTGAGCAGCTCGGTCTCCGCCTCCTGATACGAGGCGCTGCGGATGAAGGCCCGGGCCAACGACAGACGCGCCTCGCCGTCGTCCGGCCGTTGTTGCAAGCCGGTTTTCAATTCCAGAATCGCCGCTTTGTAGTCGGCTTGGTCGAAGAATTTCTGCGCCTGCTGAAAATGTTCCTCCGGCGACTTGTCACAACCGGCCAAGGCGAGCAAACAGGCAAGCAGCAGAGCCTTCCTTCCGTGACGAAGATGACGATTCATAGGAGCTCCTTGTAATGACGGATGGGTCGGCGCGGCGAAAGGACTGGAACAAGGGCTGGAACAAGGGCTGGAGCAAGGCGATGCGGGATCAGCGGTAGTTTAGCGCAAAGAAGGGTGATTTCGTCCTCGCGGCAATGGCCGCCGGTGACGCCGCCTCCGTGGCGGTAGCGCGGACGCCGGGGAGCCTCGTGATCACGCGTGCGGCGCGGGAACGCCGGGCCAGCGTGGTGTCGAGCCGCCGCCGATCAACGGCTTGATGGACGGCGCGCGTGGCGGACGCCGCGCCTGCTTGAGGTCATGGCCTCGGATCGCGAGCTTCCACTCCCGACGCGCTCTATGCAACACTGGCGAATTGGCTGCCGCAAAGGCGCTGACCCGGCGCGTCCGGTACCTCGCTCCAATGACCAGAAAGAGTGAATCGATGAACCCACCTGCCATCGGGGCGGCGACCGCCGTAGACCGCCGATCCGTCGTGCTTTTCGCGCTGACCGTCTTCGTCAGCGCGTATCTGCTGTTTCAGGTGCAACCGCTGATCAGCAAGTTCATTCTGCCCTGGTTCGGCGGCAGCCCCTCGGTGTGGACGGCGGCGATGCTGTTTTTTCAGTGCGTGCTGTTCGGCGGCTACGTTTATGCGCATCTGGTGTCCCGCTACGCCACGCCGCGCGTGCAATCGTGGCTGCACAGCGCCTTGCTGGTCAGCGCCGCGCTGCTGGCGATCTTCGTCATCCCCGGCGAGAGTCTGAAACCGAGCGGCAGCGAAGATCCGATCGGCCGAATAGTGCTGCTGCTCGGCGTCAGCGTCGGCCTGCCGTATTTCTGTCTGGCGACCACCGGGCCGCTGATCCAGTACTGGTACACCCAGGTTTTTCCCGGCCGTTCCGCCTATCGGCTGTACGCGCTGTCGAATCTCGGCTCGTTCCTGGCGCTGCTCTCGTTTCCTTACCTCTTCGAGCCGAATTTCGAGCTCACGCAGTTGGGACATTTCTGGACGCTGGGTTTCTGGCTCTTTGCCGCGCTGTGCGGCACCGTGACCCTATGGATGCATCGCCTGAGCCACCGCCGGCCGATTCATCTCACGCCGGAACCGGCGGCCACGGAAGTGACCGTCGAGCCGATCGCGCTGCGCCGGCGGATCGCCTGGGTGGCGCTGCCGGCGCTGGCTTCGCTGGCCTTCATCGCGACCACCGATCACGTCAGCCACAACGTCGCCCCGGAGCCGCGCCTGTGGATCGCCGCGCTCGGCCTCTATCTGCTGACCTTCATCGTCACTTTCGACCATCCGCGCTGGTACCGGCGCGGTTGGGTGGCGGTCGCCGTGCTGCTCACCACCGTTCTGCTCAGCGGGCGCAAGGAGATTCCGGACTGGTTCGGCCTGGAGCTTGATTTCGGCGTCGCCGGCATGCGCTGGAGCCACCTGATCGTGATGTTCCTGGCCTGCTTCATGGCGCATGGCGAGCTTTACCGGCGACGCCCGGCGAATCCGCGACACCTGACCGAGTTCTATCTGTGGATGTCGTTCGGCGGCGCCTGCGGCGGCCTGTTCGTCGCGCTGGTAGCGACCAACTTCTTCGCCGATTACTACGAATGGTCGCTGTTCCTGCTCGCCGCGATCGGCCTCGGCTGCGTCGTTCTCGCCCAGCAAGCGGCCGCTGCCGGTCGCCGGCTGAGCCGCGTCCTGCTTGCCGCCTTCCTCGTCTGCGGCGGCGCGGTGCTGTACTGGGAGGACCCGCTGCACTGGCGTTCCGCTTCCGACGACGACTACACCGAGACCCTCACCCATCAGTCGCGCAATTTCTACGGCACGGTGTCGGTCGCCGAGCGGCGTTATCGCGCCGATCCGACGAAGGACTACCGGGTGTTCTTCAGCGGCCAGGTGACGCACGGCGTGCAGTTCCTCGACCCGGCGAAGCGTCGGCAGCCGACGACGTACTACTCGGAAGGCAGCGGCGTCGGCGAAACGCTGACCTACGCCATGGAGAAGAAACCCAGCCTGCGCGTGGCGATCATCGGCCTCGGCGCCGGCACGCTGGCCACCTACGCCCGCGAAACCGACGACTACGATCTCTACGAAATCAATCCGCAGGCGGTCGAAGTGGCGACGAGCTGGTTCGACAACGTGCCGCAATGCCGGGCGCGAACGAAGCGGATCATCCTCGGCGACGCGCGCCTGAAGATGGACCAGTTGCCGGCGGATGTCCTTTACGACGTGATCGCCCTCGACGCCTTTTCCGGCGGCTCGGTGCCGATCCATCTGCTGACCCGCGAGGCATTCGACATCTATCGCCGCCACCTCAAGCCGGATGGCTTCATCGCCGCCCACATCACCAACGCCTATCTCAACCTCTACCCGGTGGTCAAACGCCAGGCCGAGCACCTGAACATGGGTTTTCGCAACAAATACCAGCCGGGCCTGCCCGAGCGCAGGATTCGCCACAACCAGTATTTCGTGATGACCAACGACGCCGAGTACCTGCGCCGCTACCCGTCGGTCAATCGCCCGTATTTCGACCCGAACGGCCGGCTGATCGGCACCCAGGATCCGAATCTGCCCGGCGTGCCGCTGTGGACCGACCATTTCAGCAGCCTGAACAGCATCGAGATCGACGATTGACGTCTGGCCGGCGCGTCATCGGGTCGTAGGCGGCGAGCGCGGCACCGACCCGAGGCGCTGAGACAGCGGCGAGGTCGGCCTTCCGGCGAGGCCGGTCTCCGGGCGAGCGACGATCAGCCGGGAAAGTCGCGTCGGTCGTCAAGGCCGTCAACCGCGTCGCACCGGGAAAAGTCCGCCGCGCCGTCAGCTCCCGCCGATCTCCCCGCGCAGCTCGCGCACCTGCGCCAGCCCATCGGCGTCCTTAATCTTGACGAACGCCTGCTCGGCCAGCGTCAGCACCTCCAGCGCCCACTCGCGCTCGCCGGCCAGCGCCAGCACCTGCGCCAGCCGTTGGCCCACCCCGCCGATGAAATCCGGACGGCCAAGTTGCCGGCTGAGCGCGAAGGATTCGGCCAGATCGTCGTAGATCCGCTGCAGCCCGCCGCTGGTATGCTGCCCAAGCTGCAGGCGCAGCATCGCAGTCGAGTACTTGATGTGCGCGATGCCCTCGATGTCGCGCATCCGTTCGGCCACCGGCAGACGCTCCTCGTGCAGCGCCAGCGCCTGCGCGAACTGCCCGCGCGCCTGCAGGGCGCCGGCGATGTTGCCCTGCGTCACCGCCTTCGAGCGGACGTCGCCGAGACGCTCATAGACCGGGAGCTCTTCTTCGACCCGGATGCGCAGCGCCTCGTCCAGTTCGCCGCGCGCCTGCAGGATGTCGGCGATGCGGCCCTGCGTCAGCGCCTTCTCGCGGACGTCGCCGAGACGCGCATAGACCGGGAGCTCTTCTTCGACGCGGATGCGCAGCGCCTCGTCCAGTTCGCCGCGCGCCTGCAGGATGTCGGCGATCTGGCCCTGCGTCACCGCCTTCGAGCGGACGTCGCCGAGATGATCAAAGGCGGAAAGCACTTCATCGGCCAGGATGCGCAGCGCCTCGTCCAGTTCGCCGCGCGCCTGCAGGATGTCGGCGATGCCGCCGCGCGCGATCGCCCAGTCGCGCTCGCTGCCGGCGAGGCCGAAGGCGGTTGCCGCGGCGGCGAAGCTTTCCTCGGCAGCGGCGATCCTGCCCTGTCGTCGTTGTCGTCCGGCGACGCGCAGCAGCGCGCTGCCGCGCTCGTCGGGATCGGCGGTCTCGCCGGCGATTCGTTCGAGCAGGGCGACGATGCGCTCCTCGGCCGCGGTTTCGCCGAGGCGCTCGGCGCAGTCGGCGGCGATCAGCAGTAGACTGTTC
>JAEUOJ010000092.1 GCA_016789495.1 Accumulibacter sp.
ACACCAGAATGCCGCCGCTGCAAATTCTGCCTGTCAGGGAAAACCAATCTCTGTCAGGCCATACGCGCGACGCAGGGTAAAGGGCTGATGCCGGATGGCAGTCGCCGCTTTTCGCATCACGGGACACCGATCTTTCATTACATGGGAACGTCGACCTTCTCCGAGTACACTGTGTTGCCCGAGATTTCGTTGGCCAAAATCGCCAAAGAAGCGCCGTTGGAAAAAGTCTGTCTACTGGGCTGCGGCGTGACGACGGGCATTGGCGCGGTGCTCAATACCGCCAAGGTCGAAGCCGGGGCGACGGTGGCGATTTTCGGACTCGGCGGGATCGGTCTCTCGGCAGTGATCGGTGCGGTGATGGCCAAAGCTGGACGAATCATCGCTATCGACACCAATGCCGACAAGTTTCCCATCGCCAGACAACTCGGTGCCACCGATTGCCTCAACCCGAACGATTACGACCGGCCGCTGCAGGAAGTGATCGTAGACCTGACCGATGGCGGCGTCGATTATTCGTTCGAGTGCATCGGCAACGTCAAAGTCATGCGCGCCGCCCTGGAATGCTGTCACAAGGGCTGGGGCGAATCGGTGATCATCGGCGTCGCCGGCGCCGGCGAGGAAATCGCCACCCGTCCGTTCCAGCTGGTTACTGGCCGGGTCTGGCGGGGCTCGGCTTTCGGCGGCGTTCGTGGACGTAGCGAATTGCCAGGATATGTCGAACTTGCCCAGCGCGGCGAAATTCCACTCGACACCTTCATCACCCATACCATGGGCTTGGAGGAGATCAACCACGCTTTCGAGCTGATGCACCAAGGCAAGAGCATCCGCTCGGTGATCGTGTACTGAACGCAATGAACGATAGCGACGCATTGACCGAGGTGGCTGCCAACCGCTGCTTCGGCGGTTGGCACCGACGGTTCAGGCATCAATCCTCGACTTTGCGTTGCGAGATGGTTTTCGCCGTTTATCTGCCGCCGCAGGCCGAGCAAACGACGGTGCCGGCGCTGTATTGGTTATCCGGGCTGACCTGCACCGACGAGAATTTCATGCAGAAGGCTGGAGCCATGCGGCTGGCCGCCGAGCTTGGTCTGGCTTTGGTGGTTCCCGACACCAGTCCACGCGGGGCGACGGTGCCGGGCGATCCGGATGGTGCCTGGGACTTCGGACACGGTGCTGGCTTCTACCTTGATGCAACCCAGTCGCCATGGTCTTCGCATTACCGGATGCACGACTATGTGGTGCATGAGCTGCCGGATTTGTTGGAAAGCCGCTTGCCGCTCGACGGCCGACGCGGTCTGAGCGGTCATTCGATGGGAGGACATGGTGCGCTGGTCTGTGCTTTGCGCAATCCGGGCCGCTATCGTTCACTGTCGGCCTTGGCGCCGATCTGCCAACCTTCGGCGTGTCCCTGGGGTGAGAAAGCCTTTTCGCGCTATTTGGGTGCAGACCGCCAGTCGTGGCGGGAATGGGATGCTTGCGAACTGATTCGGTCAGCCGACGAACGTCTGCCGTTGCTGGTCGACCAAGGCGAGGCCGATCCTTTCCTGGCCGAACAGTTGCGTCCCGAAGCGTTGGCGCAGGCGTGTGCGGCGACCGGCCACCCGTTGCGCTTGCGTCGCCATCCGGGTTACGACCACAGTTACTATTTCATCGCCAGTTTCATCGACGATCACCTTCGACACCACGCGGCGTTTCTGCGGTCTTGAGCGTCTTTGGCGAGAGTGCGGGATGGGCTGCGTCGGGTTTGGCGATCACGACACGGTTGCGGCCGTTGTTCTTTGCAGTGTAAAGCGCGCTGTCGGCGGCTTCGATCAATCCCTTGAAGTCGGCACCCTGGGCTTTGGCCATCGCCACCCCGACACTGATCCGGACCGGAATGACCTGCTTTTCCCACAGAAAGACATGGCCTTCGACCATCGTCCGGAACCGCTCGGCGATCTGCGCCGCGACAGTCAATGTCGCGTTTGGTAGCACAGCGGCGAACTCCTCGCCGCCGTAGCGGAACAACAGATCGGTAGTTCGGGTGGCGTGTCTCAATATGTCAGCCAACTGACGCAGTACGGTGTCGCCCGCCGCATGTCCCTGCTGATCGTTGATCTGTTTGAAGTGATCGATATCCATCATCAAACAGGCGATCGGCAGGCTCCCGGATTGCGCGAAAGCCCATTCGGCCGCCAAAAAATCAAGGCCATGCCGGCGGTTCGGCAGCTGAGTCAGCGGGTCGGTGAGCGCTTCCTGCAGCAGACGTTTGTGAATGATGGCGAATTCATCGGCTGAACGCATGATGCCGCGCCGTTCGCGCTGAACCTCTTCCTGCAACATCAGCATCCGGGTGGCGGTGTTCAGGCGGATGCGCAGGGTTTGCGCGGTCACCGGCTTGAGCAGCACGTCATCGGCGCCCGCTTCGATTGCACTGATGGCCGCGGTCTCGTGACTCGTCGAAGCCAGCAGCAGGATGTAACAATCCTTGCCGGCGATCGTCTGCCGCAGCTCGTGACAGAAATTGGTCAGGTCGATGCCAGGGCATTGGCAATCGGCAATGATGATCCTTGTCGGTTGCCGCAGCAGTTGTCGCAGGTCGTCGGCCGTCCCGTCGACGGGCAGGGGCTGGAAACCGAGACTGGTCAGATGTTCATCGAGTGCGGGTCGTTCAGCGGCAGCAATACCCAGCAACTGCACCGGATGACGCGGCACCGCCAGTCCATGCGATTCCTCGGCAGGCACCGTCCTGAGTCGCTGACTCGGTGGCGTGGCGGACAGAATGTCGGCAAAGGGCGGCAAATCCTGCGTGCGCACATGCAGAATGGCGCCCCAGTCCCGCCAACGGGCGACGATCCGGTCGACCATCTGGTTGAGCGCCTCGCCACTGATCCCCAGCCGGGCGGCGCGGGTCAACAGTGCCGGCAGCAGGTGCCAGCGCGCTTCGGTGTCGGCCATGCACACCTGGCCGAGCGCACTGGCGAAATTAAGCGATAGCGCCAAGGTTTGCAGCCGCGAGCCGTCGGCGAATCCGGCCGCGTCCGGGTCTTCATGCGCGTAGGCCGCCTGGATCAGCCAGTCCGGCAAGCCCCACTCGGCGAGCATCGTCGCACCGAGTTGCCGATGATCCATGTCGAAAGCGTCGAGTTCGAGCTGTCGCAGCGTTCCCATTCCTTGACGCGCGGCGAGCAGGATCGTCGAATAGTCGTCTGGGTGCAAGGTGGCCAGCGCCAATTCGCCGATCCGTGCCAGCAAGCCGATGGTGAAAATCTCTTCAGCCGCCATTTGCGCACAGCGTGCCAGCTCCTGGCAGGCAATCGCCGTGGCCAGGGAATGTCCCCAGAACGCGCCGTAATCAAAAGCGGCGCAATGTCCGCGCGCGTTGTTGGCCATGATCGACAGGCCGATGACCATGTCGCGTACACGGAAAGCGCCCAGGGCGACGATCGCCCGTTGCAACGAGACGATCGGCCTTGGACGGGCGAAAATGGCCGCGTTCGAAACTTGTAACAGCCGTCCGGCAATGGCCGGATCCGTCTGCACCAGGCGCACTAGATCGGCGATGTGGAAATCATCACGTTGCAACAGTTTGACGATCGCCAGCGCAACACCTTTGGGTGAAGGCAGCTTGCCGGTTGCCTTGAGCAAATCGTAGCGGACTGGATCCACGAAACGAATCACGGATGTCCCTTGTCAAAAGTTCTTGCCCGAGCATCAGACAAATTTGAAAGTCTATTCAATAATACATTTATCTTTATGTTTTAAATTAAAAATATAATTTTTTTATTTTTGAGGCGACTTGCTCGCCGCCGTCGAAAGCGCCCGGCCGACTCCCTTGGTTGACGTGGTGCGGACGGCTGGACCGCGACTTAAGCATCGTTACCTACTCGAGGTCGATCCCTTTTCCCGGACCACGCGTCCGTCAGCAAAAGCGCTCTACAGCCGGGATCAGCAAACGCGACAGAAACTTTGAGCTAACATTCTTTCAGAAATGGCAAAAACGTGCTCGCCGCTCGGCACGCGCGGTGTCGATGGCGAGTGAAACTCGACTCGTCGGCGCCGCGAGACCGTCGAACCGCGGTTCGATCGAAATCGCCTGGCGGTGGTTGGAGGAGGAGAGAAATGAAGCGATGTGCGCTGTGCCTGGTTCCTGACCGCGTTCCCGGTGTAGTCCTGGCGGCGGATGGCAACTGCAACCTGTGTCGCGATCAGCTCGCGCTGGCCAAGGAAAGTGCCGATGCGGAGCGTTCCCGGGCAGTCTATGAGGCCGATTTGGAAAAGACCCTCGAAGACAGCCGGGGTCAAGGCGAATACGATTGTCTGGTGCCACTCAGCGGTGGCAAGGACAGCATTTATCTGCTTTATCGCTTGTCGGTCGAATTGAAGCTGAAAGTCCTGGCATTCACCGTAGACATCAATATCCCGGCAATTGCTTGGGACAACATCCGGCGCGCATTGGCCAAGCTGAATATCGATCACCTCAGTTATTCACCATCGGCTGCGTTTTACCGGAAACTCTTTCGCTATCTGCTATGCAATCAGGAAGAGCGGGGAGCGGTGTACACCTTGTCATACGTCTACGCGCCGCTCTTCGAAGGTGACGCGATCAGACTGGCGATGGCCAAGAGCATTCCTTTGGTGCTGGCCGGCTATTCACCTGGGCAACCGGAGCCCGAGCGGATGCTTTACGAATTCTCCCCGCAATTGATCCGTGACACCGATTGGACGCCGCCTGAACTGATCAGCTGCGGTCAGTTCAGCGCCGAAGAACTCGGGCGCTTTTACAATCCCAAGCGGTTGCCGGCGGGAACGACTTTTCCGCGCTACCTTGCTCCCTTCCATGCCTGGTCCTACAATCAAGACGAGATCATGCGCAAGGTGGTCGATCATGGTCTGGTCGCTTCCAGTAAAAATGCGAGCCCGATTCACAGCAATTACCCGATCAACTGGCTGTTGATGTATTCCGATTTGCGGACTTTTGGTTACAACCCGTATGCGCCGGAGTTTGCCAGCCTGATCCGTCACGGCAAGGCCAACCGCAATTACTGGCGGATGATGGGGCCCCTGGTCGACTTCTTGATTCTCAACAAACTTGGTCCGGGCAAGGAAGTCAGTCGCAGCATGAATTGGCTTGGCTTGCAAGCGGACGACCTGCGAATTACTCGTCCGCGTGGTGTTTATGACCCGGTGCTGGAGCCCCGATGATCGATTTTCGGGGGGGCAGCCGCCTCCACCTGACCGACAATGACTGAGCATCGCGCGGCGGAGAGCGTGCTGGAGGAAGCTGGCTGGACGATTCCCGGCCTTCTGCAATGGCGTTGCGCCCGTACCCCCGATCTGCCGGCGTTGTGGGATATGGTGGCGCCGGAGCGATGGGAACGGACGACCTGGAGCGAATACTCACGAGCCGTTGTCAGATTGTCGGCTGCCATCCGCCGACTCGGCTTGCTGCCGGGGGAACGCATCGGGATCATGGCGCCGAGCGGCAAGGAATGGGACTTCGCTCAGTTGGCCATCCTGGCCGGCGGTGGCGTGGTCATCGGCCTCGATCCGCACGGGCTTGACGAGCAATTGCGCGAGATCGCCGAGCGCTGCGAGTTTACCGGTCTGGTGTTGGCGCATCCGTCGCAACTCACCAAGTTCGGCGAAGAGGCGCGCGGGAGGCTGCGTTTCGTGGTCAGCCTTGATCCTGACGGCGACCCACGGGTGATCGACTTCCAGGGTTTGCTCACCGTATCGGCTTCGGATGGCGAGTCGATGGGTAACGATTGGCATCTGGCAAGGCCGGATGCGCCGGCAACGATCATTTTTACCTCGGGAACGACCGGTGAACCCAAAGGGATCGAATACAGTCATCGCCAAGTCTGTCTGGCGGTGTTGGCGATACTGTCGGCGTTTCCGAACGTGGATCCGTCGTGTCGGCTGGTCTGTTGGCTGCCCTTGGCCCAGCTATTCCAGCGGATGATCAACTTGAGCGCCATCGGTCGGGGGGCGCAAACCTATTACGTGCCGGACCCGCGTCAGATCATGCAGCATATCGGGCGCATCGCCCCGCATCTGTTCATCGGCGTGCCTCGGTTTTACGAGAAACTGCATACCGGAATCCAGCAAGCCATCCGCAAACAACCCGCGTGGCGGCAGTCAATCGTCCGTTGGGCAATGGCGATCGGCAACCGGCATGCCGCGTCGTCGCGTGAGGGCTGCCCGCAGGATTTCATTTCCCGGATGGCTTTTGCTCTGGCCGACCGACTGGTGCTCCGTAAACTTCGCGACATCCTTGGTCCGAATCTGCAATTCATGATCAGTGGTTCGGCACCGATGCCGTTGTGGCTGCTGGAGCAATTCCACGCCATGGGTTTGCCGATCCTCGAAGCATACGGAATCAGCGAGAACATCATTCCGAATACGCTCAACCGTCCGGATGCCTTCCGTTTTGGCACCGTTGGTCGACCGGCGCTGGGCAGCGAACTGCGGTTGGCAGCCGATGGTGAACTGTTGGTCCGCGGTGCCGGGGTTTTCGACGGCTATCTCGGTCAACGTACGCCACCCGCGTCACTCGATGCCGAGGGTTTCCTGGCCACCGGTGATTTCGGAAGCATCGACGCCGACGGTTATGTGACCTTGTCCGGTCGAAAGGCGGAGATTTTTAAGACCTCAACCGGAAGGCGGATCGCGCCCGTTGCCATTGAAAGCATCCTCCAGCAGGTCCCGGGTCTGGAGTACGCGGTCGTCTTCGGCGCGGCGCGTCCGCAGCCCGTGGTCCTGTTGGTGATCAATGAAGAAACTTGGCAGGCGGGCCTACAGGATTCGTTCAAAACCACTCGTGCGGCGCTGGTGGTGGCGGCGAAGGTTCTGCCCGCGTACCAGCGGCCGGCTGGCCTGCTGCTCAGCAGCCGACTGCTGAGCATTGCTCATGGTGAACTGACGCCCAACCTCAAATTGCGTCGACCGACGATCGAGACGACGCACGCCCATCCTCTCCAGGAACTGTACAGCCACCTCGACACAGCGGGTGGCCAACCGTTCACCGCCTGGAGCGACGACCGGCAATTTTATTACTGCAGCGCATGAAACATTATTTCATTACCGGTGCCACCGGAGCGATCGGCAGCGCCTTGGTGCCAGTGTTGCTCGCCGACCCGACGACACGGGTAACGCTGTTGTTGCGCGCCAAATCCGACGATGAACTGACCTCCCGCGTCGACGAGCTGCATAGTTTCTGGCAAATCGCTCCGGATGACACGGTCAAGAGAGACCGGGTGCGTGCCCTGCGTGGCGATGTCACATGGGCTGCTTTTGGTCTGAACGACGAGAGCTACCGGAATCTGGCCGACGAATGCACGCATCTCGTCCATTCGGCAGGCAACGTGCGGATGAATTTGCCGATCGAACAGGCGCGGCACTCGGCCGTCGACTCGGCAAGAGCAATCGTCGCTCTGGCTCGCGCGTGTCGCCGGCTCGAAAAAATCGAGTTCGTCAGTACCGTCGGCGTCGGCGGGCGGATCCACGGCCAAGTCGAAGAGCAATGGCTGACGAGCGAACGGTTATTTCATAATACCTACGAGCAGGCCAAGGCGGAGGCCGAAACGGTGATCCAGCGCGAGGTGTCGGCGGGCCTGCCGCTCACCGTCCACCGACCAAGCATGGTGGTTGGCGACAGCCGCAGCGGCCGGATCATCCATTTCCAGGTGTTCTATCACCTGTGTGAATTTTTGTCCGGACGGCGGACTTTCGGTTTGTCGCCGCATTTTGGCCGTGCGCGGCTGGACATCGTTCCCGCCGATTACGTGGCGAAACTGATCGCCTGGTCGAGCACCACCCCGGCCACCGTCGGTCGCGTTCTGCACGCCTGCTCCGGACCGGATCTGGCGCTGTCCCTCTATCCCTTGCGCGACCGGGTACGACAGGAATTTTCTCGGGCCGGCCGTCGCTTGCCGCCGATCATCGACCTGCCGACCGGCGTTTTCCGTACCATCCTGAATGGAGCCAGTTTACTGATGCCAGCCGACGCTCGTCGCGCGGTCAAGACATTGCCCGTTTTTCTCGATTATCTGGCTACCGAACAGAGTTTCGCCAACCGGCAAACGCAGGCGCTCGCCGCCAGCGTCGGGCTGGCCGTTCCCGCGCCTGTCGACTATCTTGGCCCGGTGCTCGCTTACTACTTGGATCCATTGCGACAGACTGCCACCCGGTAATAGTCATTTCATTCGGACGACCCATTAGCCGGCCCGAGTCAAGCGAGCACATGATCGCATGGCGACGTAAGCCGCCGGTTTTGATTCTCTCCGCCAAACTTGGTTTGCCGCAGCCGATCACGCCCGTTTCTTCAAATCATGGCGGCCACGAATTGCCCCAGACATCCCTCGGGATCAAGCGAGCGGCGATGAGACGGCCTGTCGCCCTGGCGGCTTCGCCGCCACAGAAGGACGTGAGTGCCTGTGAGGAGACGCGCGATTTGGCACAAATTTGCGGGATTTTTGGCACCACCAGAATCCACCAGGGTTTCCAGCGAGTTTTGGTTCGAAAAGATTAGAAAATTAATGCGTATAGCATTTTTTCGTGTCAGGTCGCTTTTTTAAGTGGCTGAAACTTAGCCAACTTTTTTGGAATTTGTGCCAAAACGCCCACTTCCCAACAAGCTCTGCGCAAGGTGGCGATTCGCCCACGCAGTGATTTGTTCGGCGCATTCCCAGGGAAAATGGAGATACGCTGCTGGCCGGGGGAATACCGAAGCGCCAGTTCGAAAGCGGGTGAAAGACTAAGTTTAGGCCCGCTGGAAAAGCCATGCTAGTGTAGTGTTCCATTCTGTTTAGAACTTAAGCGGCTGTTGGCGCGGATGACCTTCTGCAGGATGTCGGCTGCGCTCTTGGTCCAGATGAATGGCTTGGGGTTGGTGTTGTGATGGGCGATGTACTCGTCGATGGCGA
>JAEUOJ010000119.1 GCA_016789495.1 Accumulibacter sp.
TCGGCCTGTCCTTCCCGCTCAAGGCCAAAGCCGACAAGCACCCCGTGTAGGCAGGCACCGCTTTTGCAGCTCCGCCTTTTTCTTTAACAAAAACCCCTCCTTAAAGCGTAGTGGCGCCTACTGGCTAGAGGAAGATCCGTCTCCCTTACATCCAGCACATTCAAGCCACGGTCAGGCTCAGGCATTCACCGACATGGACGACAAGCCTAGGCGCCTGTCGGACTCAGGGATGACGCCAACGAAAGACGCCAAATAGGGCAAGTGACAGTACGGGTGAAGATGGAGAGTTATCGACGCCCACCGGCCATCGCCGCATAGTAGGCTGGTAGGCGGGGGCAAACTCGGGGAGCGTCATGGGCTGCATATTATGTGGCCCGCGCTGGCTTTGGCAGCAGAACGAGGCCAGCCTGTTCCGGTGTTTGGTCTTGCCGGCTCGACTGGGGCCGCTCGAGGTTGTACCAGGCGAAGTAGTCGGCGATCTCGGCGCTCGCCGCCGCGACGCTGTCGCAGGTGTGGAGATCAGCACGCTCGTGTTCATGCTGCTCCAGACTCCCTCGACGCACACACGTTGTCGCGCCAAGCGTGATACTCAGAGTTCCTTATTATCACCCTGTTCAAATTCGCCGAGCCACTATTGGTGACCCTGGGCAGACAACATTTCGGAGGAAGCTCGGGTATCTCGCGTCTTCATTTTCCATCGCCAGCAGATGGGGAATCATGACGAAAATTCAATCTTCATCGTCCTGGCTCCATAATCATGGCGTTTACCGCGAAATCGGCTTGTAGCGCAAACGCGTCGGCCGGGCGGCGTCCTCGCCGAGTCGGCGTTTTTTGTCCTCTTCGTACTCGTGATAATTACCAACGAAGAACGTCCATTGCGAATCGCCCTCGCAGGCCAGGATATGCGTGCAGATGCGATCGAGGAACCAGCGGTCGTGCGAGATGACCAGCACGCTGCCGGCGAATTCGAGCAACGCCTCCTCGAGCGCGCGCAGCGTTTCGACGTCGAGATCGTTCGACGGTTCGTCGAGCAGCAGGACATTGCCGCCGGCGATCAAGGTCTTCGCCAGGTGCAACCGACCGCGTTCGCCTCCGGAGAGCTGACCGACGCGCTTCTGTTGGTCGGCGCCCTTGAAGTTGAAGCGACCGAGGTAGGCACGCGCCGGCGTTTCGTATTTGCCGACGGTAAGGATTTCGGCACCGCCGGAAACGTCCTCGAAAACGCTCTTCTCGCCGTCCAGGCCATCGCGGCTCTGGCTGACATAAGCCAGTTTGACCGTTTCGCCAACGTCGATGGTTCCGGAATCAGGACTTTCCTGACCAGTCAGCAGCTTGAACAGGGTCGATTTGCCAGCGCCATTGGGACCGATGATGCCGACAATGGCGCCAGGCGGCACGCTGAAACTCAGTTTGTCGATCAACAATCGGTCGCCGAACGACTTGCTGACCTCGCAGAAATTGATCACCTTGCCACCAAGCCGCTCGCCGACCGGAATGAAAATCTCCTGCGTTTCGTTACGTTTCTGGTAATCGACGTTGGCCAATTCGTCGAAACGCGCCAGACGGGCCTTGCTTTTTGCTTGCCGAGCCTTCGGGTTCTGCCGCACCCATTCGAGTTCCTGTTTCATCGCCTTGAGCCGCCCGACTTCCTGACGGGCCTCGATCTGCAAACGCGCTTCCTTCTGTTCCAACCAACTCGAATAGTTGCCTTTCCAGGGAATGCCGTGTCCCCGGTCGAGTTCGAGAATCCATTCGGCGGCGTTGTCGAGGAAGTAGCGGTCGTGCGTCACCGCCACCACCGTACCGGGGAAACGGACCAGAAACTGCTCCAGCCAATCGACCGACTCGGCGTCGAGATGGTTGGTCGGCTCGTCGAGCAGCAGCATGTCCGGCTTGGAAAGCAGCAATTTGCACAAGGCGACACGGCGCTTCTCGCCGCCCGAGAGATGAGCGATCGACGCCTCCCACGCGGGCAGACGCAAGGCGTCGGCGGCGAGCTCGAGCTGGTTGTCGAGGTCGCTGCCGCTGGCGGCGAGGATCGCCTCCAATCGCGCCTGTTCTTCGGCGAGCCGTTCGAAATCGGCGTCCGGCTCGGCATAAGCGGCGTATACCGCGTCCAGTTGCGCTTGCGCGGCGAAGGCGTCGCCGAGACCGGATTGGACTTCCTCACGGACGGTCTTTTCGGCGTCGAGTTGCGGTTCTTGCGGCAGATAGCCGATTTTCAGGCCGGGCATCGGCGTCGCTTCGCCGATGATGTCCTTGTCGACACCGGCCATGATCCGCAGCACGGTCGATTTGCCGGCGCCGTTGAGTCCGAGCAGACCGATCTTGGCTCCTGGAAAGAACGAAAGCGAAATATCTTTGATGATCTGGCGCTTGGGCGGAACGATCTTGCCCACGCGGTTCATGGTGAATACGTACTGAGCCATGGTCGAAGTCGGTCGGGTTGGAATGAGGACAGCGGCTTCCGACAGGGAAGCGCAAAACCGTCAGTCTACCCGAGACGACGAGAACTGACCTAAACGGATCGGCAAACGTTGAACAAATCGACGAGCGGGAATGAAAGCGCGAAACGTGCACAGGCCGCTCGCGCAGCCATTCATCCAGTGTCCGCCTTATTTTTCTACAAAGGCTCGCTCAATGACGTAATCACCTTGCGCGCCGATGTACGGTGAAACCTGGAAACCGCGCGCATCAAGCAGGCGGCAGCAATCCTTGAGCATCGCCGGGCTGCCGCAAAGCATGATCCGATCTTCGGTGGGATCGAGCGGTGGCAGGCCGAGGTCGGCAGACAGTTGTCCGCCCTCGATCAGTGCGGTGATCCGTCCGCGATGAATGAACGCTTCGCGGGTCACCGCCGGGTAGTAGATCAGCTTGTCGCGAACCATCTCGGCGAAATAGTCGTGTTTCGGCAATTCTTGACCGATGAAATCACCATACGCCAAATCCTTGATCCAGCGTACGCCATGCACCACCACCACTTTCTCGAAGCGTTCATAGGTCTCCGGATCCTGGATCAGGCTGATGAACGGTGCCAGTCCGGTGCCGGTGGCCAACAAATAGAGCCGTTTGCCAGGACGCAAGTCGCGCAGAACCAGCGTTCCGGTTGGTTTGCGGCTGACGAGGATCTCGTCACCCACCGCCAAATGTTGCAATTTCGAAGTCAACGGACCATCGGGCACCTTGATGCTGAAGAACTCGAGAAAATCGTCGTGGTTGGCGCTGGCGATGCTGTACGCCCGAGTCAGCGGACGGCCATCCTGCGGTAGTCCGATCATCACGAACTGTCCGTTGGCGAACCGCAGTCCGGGGTCGCGGGTGGTACGAAAACTGAACAGGCTGTCATTCCAGTGATGGACGGCAATGACACGTTGCGCGGAAAGTTGGCTCATCGCTTTGACCGACGGGGATGGGTGACGAACGCTATCGTAAGGGACCATGTTATATTTTCAAAATGGATTTATTCGATAAACCATATCTATTTTCTGAATATGCGATTCACCTTGCGCCAGCTTAGCGTTTTTGTCGCCGTCGCCCGCCAGGCCAGCGTGTCGCGCGCCGGCGAGGAACAGGCGTTATCGCAGTCGGCGACCAGCACCGCACTCGCAGAGTTCGAAAGACTCTATGACACGCAGTTGTTCGATCGGTTCGGCAAGACGCTGCGCCTGAACGAGTTTGGCCAGTCGCTGCTACCGCAAGCCGTCGAACTGATCGAACGGGCCCAGGTTTTGGAAAGCGCTCTCCAGGGTCAGGCGGGTTATGGCCGGCTACGACTCGGGGCGACGCTGACCATCGGCAACTATCTGGCGACCTTGATCGTCGCCGATTTTCTCAAGCGGCACCCCGAGAGCACGGTTGAACTGAAAGTGGACAACACGACGACCATCGTCGACCGGGTGGCGCGGCATGAACTCGATTTAGGTCTGATCGAAGGAAGTTGCCGCCACCCGGAACTGGTCCTCGAGCGCTGGGTGGCTGACGAACTGGTAGTTTTCTGCGCCCCCAATCACCCGCTCGCCGTTCGCCGGCTGGCCACTGCCGACGAGTTGGCCGAAGAACAATGGATCGTCCGCGAAACCGGCTCCGGCACCCGGGAAACGTTCGACCAGGCGCTGCGACACACCCCCTGGCGGCCACGGATCCGGCTGGAACTCGAACACACCGAGGCGATCAAGCGCGCTGTCGAGTTCGGCCTGGGGATCGGCTGCATTTCACGATTGGCGTTACGCGAAGCTTTCCGCCGCGGCAGTCTGGTGCCGGTCGATACCCCTACCCTCGATTTACGACGAAATTTTCACTTTCTTTGGCATAGCCGCAAATTCCATACAGCCGGCATGCGTGAGTTCATCTCGCTGTGCCGGACACTGACCGCCGGCGCGCAGCGCAGCGACCAGATCGATTGGCCGTCGATACTTTGAGGAAACACCGAGGAAACCGACACGCGCAATGACGGGCAAGGCGCACGGCGCACTGAAACCACAACCTCCAGCGAATCAGGAAGGTGACGCGCAACGCAGCGACCCGCCGACCCAGCCTTCATTCAGCGTTTCCTGAGCCCGAGAACGGCCGCGGCGTCGCCCCCGCCGGTGATCATCGATGCTGGCTGACGATCGTCAGTACTGCGACGAAATCACCACACAGGCGTTATCTTTCTCTGCTACGGTGAAACTTTCATCCCGGCACTTTTCGAGAGGACATGACATGAAAAAAATCTTGGCGGCGATCGCCATCGCGGTATCGCCACTGCTGACTCAGGCCGCCGACGTGAACATCAATTTTGGCGAAACGCGCCTCCAGTTGCCCGGCATGTCGGTCACTTTCGGCAGTCGCAATCCCCAGGGGCATTACTGGGATGGCGGCACCTGGCGCGACCCCACGTATTGGCGGCGACATCACGGGCCGCGAGGGGAAAGGTATTACACCGGCCGTGGCCATCCGGGCGTTCCATTCCAAGACGGACGACATTGTCCGCCAGGCCAAGCCAAAAAAGGTCGGTGCGCCCCTCCACATTCAAAACCCCATCGTGACCACCATTTCTACAGGGATGGTCGCGGCAATCCCTCAGTCCGCCACCAGTTCGACAGGCACTGTCCGCCTGGACTGGCCAAGCAGGGACGCTGCTGAGCACCACGCACTTCTGCCGGTTCGGCTTCTGACGACAAGACAGGCCCAGCCAGCGTGCGGACGGATAAATCTCCCCGACACGGTCGAGCCGTTCATTTTGCGCGAGGTTTCGCTCTGCGGCTGCGGCCGCGTCCTGGCGGCTGACAACATCCCGAAACGGCGAGTCGACGACCGTTCGGAGATGGCGATCGACCTTGGTGAGGGGCGCGGATCGACAAGCGGCGGAGGTCGGAATACTGTGCTGCCACGTGGCCGTCGAGGTCCACCCCTGAATCAATCGAATTTATCGACTCGCCCTGGCTCGGTCGGGTTAAGCTTCGCCGCACACCGGGCGGTCGATGAGCGGCAGTGGACTGTCTTACGCCCAATCGGTATCGTCGACAGCTGAGGCCCAGACAAAATTTTCAAGAACCCTCATTTGATTTGTATGTCAATATTCCGCTTGCCTCGGCAAAAGCCGACGTAAACGCCATCGTGAGGAAATCGATGCTCGAACAGCGATGACGGCATTTTTCTCCGCGGCTTGGTCGTTCCGCGGTGCGGGTGTCGCAACACGTGTTTCGGGTTCTCACCGGGAAAGCAAATTTCATTTATCACCAAGGAGTAGGTCATGGGAATGTTGGATAGCGTTTTAGGCGGCATGCTGGGCAATTCCGCCGAGCCAGGGGCGACGTCCGGCCGCAGCAAGCTGATGATGGCGCTGTTGCCGGTCGTCCTCGGCATGTTGATGAGCAATCGCAGCCAGGCCTCCGGCGGAGGCGGAGGCTTAGGAGACATCCTTGGTGGCCTGCTGCCGGGACAAGGAAATCAACAGGCCACCGGCGGAGGCGGACTGGGGGACGTGCTAGGCAGCATGCTCGGCGGCGGCGGCGGTGGGCTTGGCGGCCTGCTTGGCGGTCTGCTTGGTGGCGCGGGCGGCAGTGGTGGATTGGCCGGTGGTCTGGGTGGATTACTCGAACAATTTCAACAGGCCGGTTATGGCGAACAAGCCAGTTCCTGGGTGGGTACGGGCGATAACCAACCGATTCCCCCGTCGGCGATCGGCCAAGTGTTTGGCAGCGACACCTTGGCGCAAATTGCCCAACAAGTCGGCGTCAGTCCGGAAGAAGCGTCAGCCGGCTTGTCGGAACTGCTTCCCGAAGTGGTCAATCATTTGACCCCGAACGGCAGCGCCCCGGATGCGGATCAACTGACAGCCAGCGTTTCTGACCTGGTTAAACGGCTCGGCGTCTGAGAGTCGCACGATCCCAACCGATAAATTCCGGACTCGGACTGACCGGAAGGCCGCGAATGGGAAACAAACCAGAAAACTCGGCTTTTGGTGGGGACGGCTCGCCTCCAAAAGCCCGGGTTGCCGCCGCCAGACTCACGATCCGTAGCGTTCGCCGGAGCCCCAACAGCGCCTTGAAAGCGCCGCCAAGCAGATTCGCATCGGCAGCGTGTCATCTCAGGTGGTTGCAAAATCGGACGACCAGAAATAATTGCACAACCAGGATCAACCAGTCACTAACTTATCGACTTATTGCGACTTTATGCACAAATGCCGAACTTTTCCGCCGAAACGTGACTTTTTTCTGCTTCACCCGGGTTTTCGCTATTAATGTTGCCGCCTGTCCATTACGCTATTAATTAGTTCATACTATTGGAATCTATTCCGCTTGCTGGATTGGGTGGTTGTAATGTCGGCAGGATGAGGATTCCTCTCAGTCAAAGCGTCCTGGTTCCCGGTCCGGAATGATCCTTCAACGAACACGCCGGATATGACTTTCAACTTCATTCAGGGTCAAAAAAATGCGTTCAAACATGCTCGAAACGGTTCTCAACGATCTGAACGGCACTTCCGCCGATATTGAGGCTTCAGCGATCATTTCCTCGGACGGCCTGATGATGGCGGCTTTGTTGCCGAACACCCTCGACGAAGATCGAGTCGGCGCGATGAGCGCAGCCATGCTCTCGTTGGGCGATCGCACGGCCCGTGAACTGGCGCGCGGAACGCTCGAGCAGGTGCTGATCAAAGGTGAGAAAGGCTACGTGATGATGGTTCAGGCCGGTCCGGATGCCGTACTCACCGTGATGGCCAAGGCAAACGCCAAACTCGGTCTGGTTTTTCTCGATGTGCGTCGGGCAGCGAAAGCCGTCGGACTGGTACTCGGCTGAGCCGCCGAAGATCATGGGCGACATGGATCCGGGATGGATTGTCGGAGAGGCTCGCGAATACGTTTTGCAGCTTTTCGACGGTAGTCGTCGTCGAGTTTACGTCACCAATAACGAAACCGCTTTTCCGCACGGCAAGTTGATCGTCTCCCGAACGGACACCGAGGGTGTGATCACTCTCGGTAACCAGTCGTTCGTCGATATGTCCGGCTATCTGGAATCCGAGTTGCTTGGTCAACCGCACAGCATTCTGAGACACCCGGAAATGCCCGCTGCAGCCTTTCGCGATCTTTGGGAAACCGTCAGCACCGGACGTCAATGGCACGGCTACGTCAAAAATCTTCGTAAAGACGGTGGCTTCTACTGGGTTTTCGCCACAGTGGTTCCGAACATTCGTCAAGGCCGAGTCGTCGGCTACACCTCGGTCCGACGTGAACCGTCCCGCCAGAAGGTTGCCGCGGCGGAGGCCCTGTACCGGAGCATGCGCGGATCATGAGCATCAATTTTACGGTCAGCCCGAGTTTTCCGGCCGAGCGCACCTCGGATTGGTATATTTTCAATACTTGGTTGCAGCGCGCATTATCGCTCCCGATCCACCTGGAGCTGTACAGCGGTTTCGGCGCGCAGCGCAAGGCGATCGCCGATGGTTTGGTCGACATGATCTACGCCAACCCGTTCGACGCCTCCCTGTTGGTCCGGGAAAGAAATTTCCTCGCCATCGCCGGACCAACCGGTGGCGATGAAATGGTCATTTTCACGGCCACCGACAAACCTTTCCAGTTGGTCACCGACTTACAGACCGGTCTGAGACTATCCTGTACCGATGACCCGAGTGTAAACACCGTCGGCAGGATCCTGCTCGAGCCGGCTGACCTCGACGCCAGCGATATCGTCACTCTGCCAACTGAAACCTACATTCAGGTCGCCCGAGCGGTATTGCGCGACCAGGCCGATGTCGGTTTCATGCCCGTCGATGCTTTCTCCGCTTTATCGAACGTCATTCAACGGGACCTGCGTGTCCTGGTGACCAGTCAGTTGCATGTCATCCACCATTCCTTTCTGATCGGCCCGGCACTCCACGGTCGTGGCGATGAAATCGCCAGGCTGCTGACTACGCTGCATGAAACCGAAAAAGGAAGCCAGATGCTGGCGGGCCTGGGAAGCAAGGTGTGGCGGCGTATTGAGCAAGAAGACGTGGAACTGATGATCGACATCATCTCGACCCTGACGCAATGAGTCTACACAGTGAGTCTGTTTATCACCGATCCGGCCACCCCTGAAAGAATTCGCCCGCCTTCCCCACCAGCCTCCTTTGGCTTGCCAGTACGCACATTGAACATTGCCGCGCATTGGCGCAGTCCAGCCACCGGCGCGCTGTTAGCCGCTGAAATCGGACGAAACCCGGCCAACCTGCATTTGCATGTGCAGCGCATTTCGTTGTGGAAAAGTCTATCCGACGAGCACGAACTCGGCGCTGCCGTCGTCGATCTGTGCTTGACACTAGGCACGCACGGCCTGGATTTGCGCAAACGAATGCTTTCAAAATATCGTCAAGCCCTGATGCGCGTGGGCTTGGTCGAGTTTCTCGAGCGCAGTCTGATGACCGGTGCAGATCGTCATGATCCGCAAGTCGCCCGGCCTGGCGTGGTACTCGCCAGGCCGGTTGCCGGAAGGCGACAATTTCTGCGCTTTGTGCACCCGCGCAAGACATGATGCCCGAGCGTGTCGAAACCGCCTCGCCCATCCACCTCTTTTTGATCGAGGTGAGTGGCATGGACGCACGGCTGATCGGCATGTCTCTCGAACGGCACATGAAAGGCAGAGTGGTGCTGACCAACGATTTGCTCCATGCCCACGCTGTACTGATCGACTGCGACCGGCGAGGCGCCGAGCAAGCGGTGCTGCGTCTCCCACCCCGCAAAGATTTGGGAATAGTCGGTTACGCCTTGAATCCACCGGAATTCAGCACTCGATTTCCTGGTATGCCGGTTATTGCAAAGCCGCTGAATCTCGAAAGCTTATGGGCAGCGCTGACACAAGCGATCGGCAATCCGATACGCCCGTCACCCCCACCCGCACCGGTAGCCGTCACAGCGCCTATCGCAGAAGAAGCAACGAAAACTCTTGGCGACAACATAGAAACCGATGATGGCGTCGAACTTTGCGGCGCTTTCGAGGATTTGCCGACCACTCGCCCATCCCGATTGCCGGACAAATTATTTTTCGACCCGGACGATTATCTGGTCGGTCAACTGTTCCGTGCCGTCGTCAAAAGCCAGGCTTCGCAACGTCCTTTGGCTGTCGCCGGTTTGTATCGTCTGATCCGCGTGGTCTTGAAACCAGTACCGCTATGCTTGACGGCGTTCCGGGAGACCCGCCTGCGTCCGATATCGATGACGCAGCTACCATTGGCGACCACTCGAATTGTTCATGACCCTGGGACGCAGGATCCTCCTGGTACCGAGCTCGCCTGGGCAACTGAAGACATGTTGTGGAACGTTGCCGCCTGGGCGGCCAGAGGACGGCTGCCTGTGGGAACCGACCCTTACCGACCGGTGCGACTCAAGGCATGGCCAAACTTCACCCGGGTTTTCGTTCCTCCACACGCCTTGCGTATCGCCGCGTTGTGGGTACGTGGTTACGCCAGTCCAATCGATATTGCGACCAGGCTGGGCATTCCGCAGCGTTACGTTTTTTCCTTCTATACTGCGGCGCAGTTCGCCGGCCTGATCAATTTCGAGCCTCTCTCCCTCGCGGCCAACCGACCAGCCCCACCTCCCGCCACGCCAGTTGTCGCGCCGTCGGCCAAACGCCCGTCCTTGCTGGCTCGGATTCTGAAAAAGCTGATCAATGCGGTCTGATCGCCTCCCCCACAACAAGATCATTTTCTCCGGGACCGTCGGCGCTGGTAAAAGTACCGCCATCGCCTCCTTGAGCGATGTGCCGCCGGTGGCGACCGAAGCCCTCGCCACTGACGCCGCCGCACAACTGAAGAAAACTACCACCGTGGCCATGGACTATGGCATTCTTTTCCTGCAAGGGGGCGAGAAGGTCATGCTTTATGGAACGCCTGGGCAGGAACGCTTCAGCTTCATGTGGGACATCCTCGCCGAAGGAGGAATCGGACTGGTGCTGTTGATCAACAATTCCGCACCCGACCCGCTGCATCATCTCGAAAAATATCTGAAATTTTTTAAAAACTTGATCGCCGACACGGCGGTCGCTATCGGTATCACGCACATGGATCGCACGCAGTTGCCGACGCTGGTGGACTATCGCGGTCGGATTGCACAATTCGGGCTGCTGCCCCCACCCGCCGTATTTCGTGTCGATGCACGAGAGCGTGACGACGTGGCCATGGTGGTGAGAGCGCTTCTTTACACTTTGAATCCTGGTCTGATCGATGCTTGAGATCATTTCCGAGTCCTACCTCAACGTCACTCCTTATGGCGCCTGGCGCGCCACGGCCAATGCCGACAGCACGCCGGAACGACAAACCCTGCAAGCGATCCTCCGTGAACCGGTATCGCCACTGCTGACCCTGGAAAACGCTCGAGCCTGGACGGGCGAAGCCTCGACTGAGCAAGCCTTGGAGCAACTATTGCACTTGCAGGAAGACGCGTGCCTCGAAGCCTGGAGCACCCCCCGCACGGCGCCATTGGAATCCCTGGAAATCAGCTTGCCTCCGCTACTCGCCGCGCTCAGTGATACTCATCAAGCGGTACTCGCCGACCGGATGGGGTTCTGTCTCGCCGTCTCCGGCTACCCAATCGAGCAAGGGGAAGCGTTGGCCGCACTTGGCGCAGACATTCTCTCGGTCGCCGATCGACAAACCGTCGCCTTGTCCAAATTGGGCGACCAGCTCCTCGACGGTTGGGGCAACGTCGACGCCGCCGGAATCAGCGGCTTGAGTTTCTGGCCGATGCATGTCGGCCGAATCCGACTGGCTTTGGCGGTACGAGGGCGACCGCGCTTCAATCAGGCCTGCTTCGCCGAGCTGGTATGGTCCCTTTGCGTACGTTACGGGCAGATCTGAGCGTTTCCGGGTTGATTACAGCCCGCCTGTCGGGTACCCGCCGTGCCGTTGGGTTCGCCACGAGGGTCAATGGCTTGCTGCCACACCATTTCGTCCCCGCTGTCTTGTGACCCACCCGATCAAGAGCCTAGGAGCCTATTGGCGGTGAACCAGTCGGCAAGATCCGACGTG
>JAEUOJ010000126.1 GCA_016789495.1 Accumulibacter sp.
GGTTCGCCGCCGAAATACTCCGTCAAAGTATATGCTGTCCACATGAAGGTCCTCGAAGTACTTGAGGCATGTGAACCGGCCGAAGCCTTTGCCGCCCTGTCTCAACTTCAGGGCGCTGTAGAGCGTGTCGAATGACTCGCGGTTCTCTTGGGTGAAGCCTATGCCATTGTCTTGCGCCAGCACATCCAAGATCTTTGACTCTGAGGCGTCGATCTCTCCTTGAGGTGAGCGCCTAACTCGTATTTGCACTTGGCCTCTGGCAACCTTGGCTGCTTCGATTGCCTCAATGGCGTTGACTACTGTCTCGACGATCGGTGTGAAGACAGTGGTTGTTGAGCGAATGTTTTCAACCGCTCGCTGGATGTTGATGTTGCTCATGTCCCCGGCCTCCCCGATTGTCTTGTTCTGTCGATGGTACGCGACGCCCGCTTTCTGAGACGCCCAACAAGTTGTCTGTAGTGTCAAGCAGCGAAATGCGCGGCGTGCTGAACGACTCCACGCAATGCATGCGCTACCGCTTGCGCTCTGATGCTTTGTCGATCGCCGTCGAAGTGCCGCGTCTCGGTGATCGTCCGGCCGTCCGTCGCCGCCCAGGCGAAACAGACGGTGCCGACTGGCCGTCCCGGCGAACCGCCGGTCGGACCGGCGATGCCGGTGATCGCCAGCGCCCAATCGGCGTGACTGTGTCGTAACGCTCCTTGCGCCATTTCCGCCGCGGTGGCTTCACTGACCGCGCCGCGCGAGGCCAGCGTCTCGTGGGTGACGTCGAGCAGTTCGTTCTTGGCGGCATTCGAATAGGTGATGAAGCCGCGTTCAAACCAGACCGAGCTACCGGCCACGGCAGTCAGGCATTGGCCCACCCAGCCACCGGTGCAGGATTCGGCGGTCGCCAGTCGCTGTCCGGTGGTCCGCAGCAGCCGGCCAACGTCGGCGGCCAAGGCTTCCAGAGAATGTTGGTGGTCGATGCTCATCCGCTGACAAAGCGGGCCAAGGCCAGCACCAGCAAGGCATAGCCAGCGGCCACCAGATCGTCACACATCACCCCCCAACCGTTCTTGACCTGCTCGTCGAAATAACTTGCGGGCGGTGGTTTGCGGATGTCGAAAGTGCGGAACAGGATGAAGGCGGCGGTTTGCCATCCCCAATGGGTCGGGCAGAGCAGCAGCACCAGCCAGAAGGCGACGATTTCGTCCCAGACGATGCCGCCATGATCGATCACCCCCAGATCGACACCAGTCCTGTGCGCCGCGGCGGCACCTCCGACAAAGGCGAGCAACAAAAAAGCAAGCAGTTCCAGATCGCTTAGCCTGGAACTCAACAGCGGGAACGATGCCCAGGCGAAGAGGGTGCCAACCGTTCCGGGAGCTTTCGGCGACAAACCGCTGCCGAAGCCGCAGGCCACCAGGTGCGCCGGATGCGCCATCAGAAATCGTAACGTGACAGGGGATTCAGCCAAAGTGATCGAACCCCCGTTGATCGATCGTCAGCGGCCGACCATCCGCGGCGATAACGGAACACCCGCCTGGTTCACCGGCGACCGTGCGGCCGATGCGCCACAAGGGAAGGCCGAGTTCCCGCGCCCATGCGGTCAATTGATCGCGATCCTGTCTGGCGGCGGAAAATAGCAGCTCGTAGTCGTCGCCACCGGCCAACTGGCAGTGAAGCGCCAGATCCTGATCGATGTCGGGCGGTGGCGGCGGCAGCCTGGCGACCAAGATTTCCGCGGCCAATTGCGAACGTTCGAGCAGGTGGTGCAAATCGCCGAGCAAACCGTCCGAAACATCGATCGCCGCTCGAGCCAGACGATGTTGGCGCAAAATCAGCCCGAGTTGAACACGGGGCTGGGGCTGCTGCAAGGCAGCCAAACAACGGTGCTCCCATGGATCGGGAAGACGAATTCGCCCTTGCAGGTGGGCCAGTCCCAGTGCCGCCAAACCGGGTTGGCCGGAGATCCACAGATCGTCGCCGATCATCGCTCGATCGCGACGCAAGGCGCCGCCGACAGGAAGTTCGCCGATCGCCGTCACGCACAGATTCAACGGTCCACGGGTGGTGTCGCCACCAGCGAGATCGACACTGAACTCTCGGGCACAGGCGAAAAAGCCCTCGGCAAAGGGTGCCAGCCAGTCATCACGCGCGCAGGGCAGGCTGCCGGCCAGGAACACCCAACGAGGCTGCGCGCCCATCGCCGCCAGATCCGAGAGATTGACAGCCAGCGTCTTCCAACCCAACTGCCGGGGATCGGTGTCGGGGAGGAAATGCGTTCCTGCGACCAGCATGTCGGTGCTAACCGCCAATTCCACGCCTGGCGAAGGGGCCAGCAACGCGCAATCGTCGCCCGGGCCGAGCACCGTCTGTGGGGTTGGCCGTACAAAATGACGGGCAATCAGCTCAAATTCGCCGGGCATTGCTCTTCGGTTCAGCTCGAGCGCTCATCAGGCATCGGATCAGCGGCTTTGACCGCGTGGTCGATGCCGGGCGGCGACTTCGGTCGGTCGCAATTGGGCGGCCAGTTTATCGAGGACGCCATTGACGTATTTGTGACCGTCGGTGCCACCAAAGCTTTTGGCCAGTTCGATCGATTCGTTGATGATCACCCGGTATGGTGTTTGCGGATAATTACACAACTCGAAGGCCCCACCGAGCAGTACGCAAGCCTCGACTGGCGACAGTTCGCGGAAAGGACGGTCCAGAAAACCTTGCAGTTGATCCTGCAGGGTCAGACGTTGGCTCATCACCCCACGCAACAGCCCGATGAAAAAATCCCGATCGGCTTTATCGAAGCCTTCGCAATCGCGCAAATGAGCTTCGATGGCCGCTTCATCGTTACCGGCCAGTTGCCATTGATACAGGCCTTGCAAAGCGAATTCACGGGCCCGACGACGTGGCGAGCGGCTGGCGGCAGCCTGCGCGGCTGGCGTTTTGCCGCCGGTCACGAGAGATCTCCGGCGAAGGCGCGCAACAGGTTTGCCATTTCCACCGCCGCCTGGGCGCAATCGATGCCTTTGGCGTGCATGCGGGCGAGCGCCTGATCGTCGCTCTCGCAGGTCAAAATGCCGTTGGCGATCGGCACGCCGGTAGCCAGTTGCACTTCCATAATCCCTCGGGACGAATCGTTGGCGACGATTTCAAAGTGGTAGGTCTCGCCGCGGATCACCGCGCCGAGTGCGATCAGCGCGGCGAAGCGGCCGCTGCGCGCCAGGGTCAACAGCGTCAGCGGAATTTCCAGTGCCCCGGGAACGGTAGTCAGCACGCTGCGGTCGCGGTCTACTCCCAAGCGCTGCAGTTCGGCGTTGCAGGCGCTGAGCAAACCTTCGCCGATCTGCGGATTGAAACGGCTCATGACGATACCGATGGCCAACCCTGTACCGGCCAGCGACGGCGGGTATTCACGGATATCGGCCTGGGGAAGTCGATGATCGGTGGCTGGTGGAGCAAGGCGCGTACTCATCGGGTTAAAAGTCCAGTTCGGCCGGGGAAGCGATGTGCCCGGTCACTTCGAGATCGAAACCGGTCATGCTCGGCATCCTTCGCGGGCTGGACAAGAGTTTCATCTTGCCGACTCCCAGATCACGCAGAATTTGCGCGCCGATGCCGTAGATGCGTGGGTCCCAACGTTTGGCTGCAGGCTTGCTTCTCGCTGGTTCGCGGAGAATGTTGAGAATGTCCTGGCCGCTTTCGGGGCGATGCAGCAGTACGATCACCCCGGCGTCGACGCGAGTCAGGGCGGCGATGGCCATTTCCAGCGAAAAAGTGTGCCGACCGGCATCCGCATCAAGAAAATCAACCACCGACAACGGTTCGTGCACCCGGACCAACGTTTCCCGATCGGCGCAAATCTCCCCCTTGCTGAGCACCAGGTGAACGTCGTTCGAGGTGCAATCGGTGTAGGCGTGGAGAGTCAATTCGCCATGCACCGAGCGTACCGGTTTGGAAAACGTTCGCTCGACGAGCGTTTCGTGGCGACTGCGGTAATGGATCAGATCGGCGATGCTGCCGATCTTCAGCTCGTGCTGGCGGGCGAAGCCGACCAGATCGCTCAACCGCGCCATGCTGCCATCTTCCTTGAGGATTTCACAGATCACCGCCGCCGGTTCGAGACCGGCGAGCATCGCCAGATCGCAACCGGCCTCGGTATGTCCGGCGCGGACCAGCACTCCGCCGGGCCGGGCCATGATCGGGAAAACGTGTCCCGGCTGAACGATATCATCCGGACCAGCACCGCGTGCGACCGCCGCTTTGATGGTCAATGCCCGGTCTTGCGCTGAAATACCGGTGGTCACGCCACTGGCGGCTTCGATCGAGACGGTGAAAGCCGTGTTATACGGACTTTTGTTGTCGCGGGCCATCAGCGCCAGACCCAATTGTCGACAACGCGATTCCGTCAACGTCAAACAGATCAGACCGCGGCCAAAGCGGGCCATGAAGTTGATGGCCTCAGCGGTGACATGCTCGGCGGCAAGAACCAGATCGCCTTCATTTTCCCGGTCCTCCTCATCGACCAGGACCACCATTCGTCCCGAACGCATCTCAACGATGATCTCTTCGATCGGTGACACATCCGCCGAAGTGCTTAGTGGTGCCATGCGCTACATCCTTCCCCTGGGCCGATGATGGCGATTGCAAGTTCTTCGCCATGAATGCGTCTGCAAAGATGGGATTCTCGCAGTTTCCAGTCGCGACCGCCATGTCTGGCCGACACTCTGGCCAACGCAGGGCAGGGCGGCAAGGCGCGCCAAGTCGCCGACAAGTCGTCAGCCGAGTGGAAAAGCGGCTGGTACAAGTTGGTTATCGTGGATGATCGGGCCGGAATCGGTGGCTAAAGCCAGGAGTCTGTCGAACTGGCGACTGATCTATGACGCTGGTGGGAAAGGCGCGCCGTTTTCCCCGGTGTCTTGTTGCCTGGGATCCCTCGCTGCGCGCTCCGCGATCGTCAGAGCGTTCCCACTCCCCCATTCGGCACGCGACGATCGCCCAACTCCGGCGGTGTCCTACGGTTTACGGCCCAGATATTCGCGAAACACCCCCAGCGTCACCGCGCAATTCACTTCGGCGAAACCTGCTCGACGCAAGGCGTCGAGGATCGTTTCCGGGTCGATGGCCAGATCGATCGTTTCACCGTAATACTCCCAGAGTTTTTTGACATCGGCCTGGCGACCCACCAGACGCGCGAAAAACGGCACCACCCCTTTGATGTAGGTTCTTAGCGCCAACTGCCCGTAAGCACTTTGCGGCCGGCTGATTTCCATGAGGCACACTCGTCCGCCCGGACGCAGCACGCGCAAATATTCGGCGAAAGCCCGATCGATATCGCCGACATGACGCAACGCGTAGCCCATCGAGATGAAATCGACGTGGTTGTCAGGGAGGGGGATCGATTCGGCGTAGGCTTCGATGGTCTCCACGGCCAACTTTTTGCGTAACTCGGCGAGCATGCCTGGCGAAGGGTCGAGCGCCAGCAAACGACCGCCTGGACCGATCAATCGCTGCCCTTCGACGGCCACCAGACCGGTGCCAGCGGCCACGTCCAGCAAAGTCATCCCGGGCTGCAGCCCGTTGCGACGCAACACTTCCCGGCGGTACCAGGCGCCGCTGCCCAAGGCCGTGATCCGTTCGGCGCGGTCATAGCCGCTGGCCGCTTCGTCGAACATGGCCCGCGTCGCGCGGCGGCGTTCATCCTCGCTGGAGAAATAAACGTTCAGACGCGGGTCCGCTTTAAGTGCCGCTTTTCGAGAAGGCGAATCAGTCGTCATGACGGGTGACGGGTTTCAGAAACAGTAACACTTAGGAGAGAACGAGCCATGAACGACCCCGAATTTTCGAAGACCACCGTGGGCTGATGATGGAGCAAAACACGGTCCAATGCAATTTCAGTGCCTTGCGTGGTAACTGGCCAGTGGCCATCCGGAATGCAGCGGGCCGCCAGGGGTGGCAGATCGTCGTTTGATGAAAAAGTTCGGAACATCCAGAGAAAACGTCGGGATGGATGAGCCGTCTGCGAGTGGATCGATGCAGAAGTGGCTTTGACCACGAGTTTACGTGCGATTGAATCAATCGACCCAGCCGTAGCGCAGTAGCCAGTAGAAAAACGGCGCGGATAGGAAGAGCGAATCGAGACGATCGAGCATGCCGCCGTGCCCGGGCAGCAGGTTTCCCCAATCCTTGATACCTCGACGGCGCTTTTCGGCTGACATCATCAGTCCGCCGGCGAAGCCGAGCAGTGACAACAGCAACGAGACCAGCATCGCCTCCAGTGGGCCGAATGGCGTCAAACCGGCCAGGGCGCCGCCGAGCAAAGCCGCGCTGGCGATGCCGCCGATCGTTCCTTCGACGGTTTTGCCGGGCGAAATCGTCGGCGCGATCGGCTGACGTCCAGCGAGCTTGCCCCACAGATATTGCAGTACGTCGCCGAGTTGGACGACCAGCAGCAGGAAGAGCAGCATGTAGGCGCCGCGGTACGGATCAACGTCGGTCGAGAGATGGAGCAGTGCCGGAACGTGCGATATGCCGTATACGGTGATCAGCAGAGCGCTCAGGACACGGCGGGTTGTGGCAAAAAACTGTGGCGAGTGGCGACGGTAGAGCCGGCTCGACAGCAGGACGATCAGCGCGCCGATCGGCAGCAACAGGCTGAAAAGCGGGAACCGGGCGTGCCAGACCAGTCCGTATTGGGTTGTCACCAGCAGCAGCGGTAAAGCGATTCGCTGCCACGCTGATCCGCTTTCCGTCGTTGCCGCCGGCGGCAGGTATTCGCGCCAGGCCGCCAGCGAGGCGAGCGCAAACAGCAAGATAATTCCTGTCTTGCCGCCCAGAAATGCGATGCCGACGCTAAGGGCGATCATCCACCACGCTTTGATTCGACTATTGAGATTGTCGATCGTCGGGTGCGGTTTACGGGCAGCCAGGCGAAGGCGCAGCAGATGAGCGATCAGCGAGGCGATGCTCAGTACCGCCGCGATACCCAGAGTCAACCGCCAGCTGGTCGCGGGCATGAAGTGCAGCAAATCGTCACTCACCCGAAACCACTGGTCGTCAGGGTGAGTAGCCACTGCAGGATCAACAGGCTGAGCAAGGTCTTGAACAATCGACCCACGCCGCGAACTCGCTCGACCAGTGGGCGGGGCGGTTGCTGGCCGGCGCCCAAACCAAGATTTTGCCGGGCGGCATCGAACTCGTTCAGGAAATCGACGGTGCTGACGCGCCGATCGGCGAGATGGGCAAAAATCGGCTCGTCGATGGACAGCCGAAGACTCAGATAAAGCCCAGGGAGGCCGAGCAGCGCGATGGTTAGCCAGGCGAAGCGGCTCGAAAAGCCCGGATGGCCAAGCGTCAGCATGCCGAAGGCCAGGCTGCTGAGCAGCAGCGATGCGCCGCCCAACAGGCGGCCGGCGCGGCACAGCCCGACCGCGAGCAAGGCTTCGGCTGGTGCCGGCTCGTTCAACGGTGCCCTCCTTGCCACCATTGACGCAAGGCGTCGACCGCGGTCTGGTCGATAACCACGGCCGGCCGCGCCGCGCGGACCAGGGCGATGGCACGTTCGACACCGTCCGCCCGACCGCTGTGCAACAACCAGGCGGCCACCGCCAAGGCGCTGCGTGACATGCCGAGGGCGCAGCAGACCCACACCGTGCCGGTTTGTCGGAGCTGCTCGATCGCCGCCACCGCTTGCGTCAACTGCTCGGGCGTCGGCGGCAGCAGGTCGAGCATCGGCACGACCGACCGCTTCCAGGTGCCGCGCGGGCCGGGCAGTTCCGCGCACAGATCGACCAGCGCCGTCGCCTGGTGGCGACTCAGCTCGTCCGGGGTTGGCAGCCGACCAAGCAACACGCCATCCATTACGCTGTTGGCCGGCGTCAGTCGCCGGGTCCACCAACGTGAATTCAACCAGGCGCCGAGTTGATACGGCGCCAGGAGAACGCGGACTGCCGGCGGCATCGTGCCGTCGGCGCGTTTGCCAAAGGCCGTGGCGTCGAACAGGGCGTAGATACTCGCCACCAGTCCCAGCGCGGCGGCCGGCCAGAGCAGCCACAGCCACGCACCGCCACCGCCGATGCCCGCCGCCATACCGATCAGCGCACCGACGGCGTAAGCGCCGGCCAGGCGAAGACGTTGCCTGGCCGGGGGCAGGTTGACTCGCCTGAGCGGCGACAACCCTTCGCTGGGCAACAGCCAGATGACGAAGCCGCCGAGCCATAAACCGGTTGGAATGTCGAAAAAATGGTGTTGCCAAGTGGTCAGCACCGAAACGCCGATCAGCAGGGCCATCAGCCAGACCAGGGGATGCCAACGCCGGGGCAGTACCCGCAGATACGGTTCAAGCAGCACCACCAGCAACGCGATGTGCAGCGACGGTGCCTGATTGAACGGCTGGTCGAAGCGGCCGAGTGTGGCGAACAGCCAACCGAAGCCGCCGGCGACTTCGCCGCGTTCGAAAGTGCAACGCAGCGGAAAGACGATGAAGCTGGTCACCGCCAGAACCTGTGTCATCAGCAAGCGCGCGGCGTGCGTATCGAGCTGGCGCCGCGTCAGGCAAAGAAACAACGACAGGCCGTAGAACAGGTCGATCAGCCAATAGGGAACGATCGTCCAGGCGATGAACGGAATCTGCCGTTCCCAGGGGAAAACAATCGCCCCGACCTCGGCGCGCTGACTGCTCAGCCAATTAGCGAAGCCGTAGCTCAGGAAGAAGAACGGCCCCAGCAACAGCAACCAGGCCAGCGCCCGGCGCCACGGTCGACGAGACCCGCCGAGGGTGGCGCCGGCGGCGATGGGTTCGTTCATCGCCGCCGGGCCAGGGATACGGTGAACAGTCCCCATTCGTCGATCCATTGGTCGATTTTTTCAAAACCGGCGTCGCCCACCAGTTCGTCGAGTTCGGCCTGCGTCCGTCGCCGCATCACCCAGGGTTGCTGATTGCGGTGACTGGTCAATGTGCGGGCGATCAGCTCGATTTGCGGATGCCAGGGTTGGCCGGTATAGATCAACAAGGCTCCACTATCGACAGCGCGGGCGATGCCGCGCAGCGAACGACAGACCTGGCCGTTATCGGAAAACAGTTCATATAGACCGGAAACGACGACCAGATTCGGTCGTGGGGTCAAGGCGGCCAGCGCCTGATCGTCGAACGCATCAGCGCACTCACAGCGCACGATATCGGCGTGACCGCGTTCGGCGGCAAGCGCTTGCGCGCTGGCGACGTTCCGGGGGTCGTAATCACGCAGAACCACCGACTGCGGTTGCGTCGGCAACATCGGCAAAGCGTCGAGAAGGTAACGGCCATGACCGGCGGCCAGATCGGCGATGCGCGTTTCCGGCAACAGGTTGCCGGCGGCGACGATCGCCTTGATCAGATTGTGTCGCCGGACGCGAATGCCACGCCAGCCGATGGCATCGAGGTATTGTCGGTCGATCAGTCTGCCGAGCCAGCCACGCCCCTGTGCCTGATCGCGATAGACGTAATCGAGACTGCCACCGGAATCAAAACCACTGTTCAGCCCGCCACGGATGCCGTCCGAAAGCGTGCCGACACGACGCATCACCAGCCGGGTGAAGGCGAAGCGCCAATGTCGCGGCGACAGGGCCGGCAGTGGTTCGCGCAGACGGCGTTCTTCGTCGGCGGTATGACCGTAATGGTCCGCCTGGCGCAAAGAATCGGGTGCCGGCGGATTGGCGAACAGCCGTTCGATGAAGGCGCGAATCTTATCCAGCGCTTGTCGCCGATCACGCTCGCCGAGCGTGTCGTGCAGAAAACCGGGCAGCAAATGCCGTTCCTTGACCGGCGACCCCAGGCGCTGGTAGAAATTTTCCTGCGGAGCACGATGCACCACCCAGTCCTGGCCGGAAATCAGCAGTTGCACTGGCAGGCGGATCGCCGCCGCGTCGGCAATCACCCGTTCGCCGGCGTCAAACAAGCCAAGCAGCACGCGGGCTGAAATGGCGGTGGTGATCAGCGGATCCTGGCCGTACGAGCGGACCCGCTCCGGGTCCTGGGTGAGAAATTTCGGCTTGACATACGAAGTGATGAAGAAATTGCCGAAACAGCGAATCAACAGACGCAAACCGGGACGCGCCAGCGGTACGTACAGCTTGACTTTGAAGGCCGGCGCGGTCAGCACCAGGCCGCGTACCGGCGGCGCGTAATCGTGCGCCCAGGTTGCCGCCACCACGGCGCCGACGCTCTGGGCGATGACCATCATCTTCGCTCGCGGCAAGCGGTAACGATTCTCGATATGGCGGGTAAAAAACTCGAGGTCCCTGACCAACGTCGCGAAGTCGGGACTGTCGCCGCGTGCGCCCGGCGAACGGCCGTGCCCGCGCGCATCCCAGGCGAAAAATGAGTAATTGGCGAGCGCCAATTCATCGACCAGGTGCTGCAAGCGGCCCGAATGTTCATGCCCGCGGTGCAGCAGCAGCAGCGAGCGACCCTCGGCGTTCTGCGCGTCGGTTGCCGGCCAGAATCGGTAAAACAGCGTGCTGCCGTCGTGGGTAATGAAGTCATTCTCTTGCGCCGCGCGCATCTCGTTCCTCTACAAATGATCCGCTTGCCAACTCATGGCTGACACCCCGTCCGGCCACGAACATCGCCCAAGGTCGTGTCAGGAGCAGCCGGCAAGACCCAGGGTCTTTGGCCATGGAATAAGCCGCCGGAAAGTTCTTTCAGGGAATTATCCCTCGTTTGACACGGTTGACCAGGGTCCAGCCGAGCAAGACCACGACGACAATCAACCCCACCAGCAGTCCCGTTGGGGGCAACCAGCCAATCCCTAATAACAATCCCAGCAATCCGAACACCAGGGCCCGGTCGCTCTTGCCCATCGGTCCGTCGTTGCGCCGTTCGCTGCCGACCACGCCACCAAGTATCCCGGCCACTTCCGACAATCCCGCCAGAAAAATGACCAACAGGGCGGGCCACAGGCAACGGGCGTCGACCAAGGCAAACGGCAGATACAATGCCGCGTCGGCAATGAGATCCCCCAGCTCGTTGAGATAGGCGCCGAGCGCCGAGCGTTGCCCGAATTCACGCGCCAGCAGACCGTCGATGGCGTTGAGCGCCATGCGCAGCAGGCACCATGGCGGCAGCAGCAGAAACCAGCCCCAGGCACCCGCAACCGCGGCGGTGATCAGGCCCGCGCCAAGAATCATCGAGAAGACGGTCGCGGTCATCGTGATCTGGTTGGCGGTGATTCCCAAACGGAACAACCCGGCCACCACCGGTCGCAACAGTGCCTGGAAAGCCGGTTTGAGTCGGTATAGGGTCATCGGACAAGCGTTGAGTCAAAGACGCTTTGTTGGTGGACGTTCAGCGGCTGGTCAACACCGCGGTGGCGACGCGTATTGCGAAACCGACCGCATTCTCGGCGCGCGCCAAGACCGCTGCTTCATCGACTGGCGTTCCGATCGCGGTGAAAACCGCGGATCATCTCCCGCAAATTGCCGGCGGAGATCGCCGCGCGCAAGTCGGCCATCAACTGCTGATAGTAATGAAGATTATGCAGCGTGCCGAGTTGCGCGGCGAGGATTTCGCCGACACGTTGCAGGTGGTGCAGGTATGCCCGGGAGAAATGACGGCAAGTGTAGCAGGCGCACGACGCATCCAGCGGCCGGGTGTCGTTCTTGTATTGCGCATTGCGGATACGGATGTCGCCATGACGGGTGAACAGATGGCCGTTGCGAGCGTTGCGGGTGGGCAGCACGCAATCGAACATGTCGATGCCGACGCTGACCGCGGCGACCAGGTCCTCGGGGGTACCGACACCCATCAGATAGCGGGCTTTGTCCGCTGGCAGGCGAGGGGCGGTGTACGCCAGGATGCGTGCCATGTCGTCCTTGGGTTCGCCGACCGACAAGCCACCGATGGCGTAGCCGTCGAAACCGATCTCGATCAGCCCGGCCAGTGACTCGTCGCGCAAATCTTCATACATGCCGCCCTGGACAATACCGAACAAGGCATTGCCGTTGGCCAACTGGTCATGGCTGTCGCGCGAGCGACGGGCCCAGCGCAGCGACAATCGCATCGATGACGCGGCATCGGTGTGACTGGCGGGGAATGGGGTGCATTCGTCGAAGATCATCGCGATATCCGAGTTCAATACCTGTTGGATACGCATCGACTCCTCGGGGGTCAGCAGCAGGCGGTCACCATTGATCGGCGACTGGAAGCGCACGCCTTCCTCGCTGATTTTGCGTAGCGCGCCTAGTGAAAAAACCTGAAAACCACCGGAATCGGTGAGAATCGGCCCATCCCAACCCATCAGTCGATGCAGGCCGCCGTGCGCGGCGATCACCTGCAGGCCGGGGCGCAGCCACAGGTGAAACGTGTTGCCCAGGCAAATCTGAGCGCCCGTTTCGCGCAAATCGCGCGGGGTCATCGCCTTCACCGTGCCGTAGGTGCCGACCGGCATGAAGGCCGGCGTTTCGAGTTGACCGTGGGCCAGGCTCAGGCAAGCGCGACGGGCGGCGCCATCGCTGGCGAGAAGTTCAAAATTCATTCGGGTTGTCGAGATAACCAAAAAAGGTACAGCGCGGATACGACAAAAGGCCGCCAGTTTATCCGCTTCGCCCGGTTGTCGCCGGGCGTTTTGCCGCCTACGGCCAAAACATGTCGCGACCGGTGCGCGGCGCCGCCGCACTGGTGCCGCTTCAGATCCCGCACTCCAGCATATCGCCCGCCGTCCGCTGCGTTCTGCCTGCGAAAACGGGCTGGCTTCCTGGGACTGTCGCGCCTGCGGAGACACGCCTGTTCTCGGCGAACACCCGCTCAGCCAGGCCCACGCGCAAAACGTCTCGGTCAGGCTTCCGCGTCAACGGTTTGGGTAAAGCCCGTACGGGCAATCCTGGGCGGTAATCGATTGGCCGATGGTCTGCCGAGTCGTGTACAGCGGTACGGTGAACCATTACCTGGCTGGTGATTCTTGAGAGACCGCAGTACGCCTGGGCTGCGACTGAAAGAACAGCA
>JAEUOJ010000140.1 GCA_016789495.1 Accumulibacter sp.
TCCCCGCCACGGCCTCGCCGGCCGCCTTTGGCAGATCATGTGGGCGCACGGCTGGCCGGGGGGTGCCACCGGGCTGTAAGTGGGGTTCGATGCCCGCCCGCCCTAGCCGGGGCGCGGCTTGCCCCCCGCGCCGCCGACCGCCGGCGCGTCGGCCAGGAAATGCACGCCGTCTTTGACTCCGGCGCGTTCGAGCGAAGTGACCACCCGTTCGCCAAGTTGCAGACCCTCGAGCACCTCGGTGTATTCCCAATTGGCCAGACCGGTGCGCAGTGTCCGCTCGTGCAGCAGGCCGTCGTCACCGGCGACCAGCACGCGGCCGCCTTCGAGCAGCGCCGAGGTCGGCACGCGCAGCACCGACGCTCGCACCGCCAGAATCACCTCCACGTCGGCGCTGTATCCGACCAGCAGCCGGCCCGGCGCTGCCGGATCGTCGAAAGTCGCCTCGATATCGACCGTCCGCGCCTGTTTCTCGACCGCCGAGACGTAGGGCGCCACCCGACGGACCTTGCCGGCGAACGACTGCTTTGGCAGGGCATCGAGGCTGATGCGCACCGCCGCGCCGCTGGCAATTTTCGGCGCGTCGACCTCATCCATCGGCGCCTTGACGTACAGGCACGAATCATCGATCAGATCGATGGCCGGCGGCGTCGGCACGCCGGGTGGCGATGGCGTCGAATACTCGCCGACTTCGCCGACGATCTTGGCGATCGTGCCGGCGAACGGGGCGTACAACACCGTCCGTCCTTGCTCGACACGGGTGGCATTGACTCTCGACTGCGCCTGCGCCACTTCGGCGCGGGCCGCATCGCAACCGGCCCGACGAGCCTCCGCTTCGCTGCGGGCCGCCTCTTCGCGCGCCGCCGAAACAAAACCTTTGTCGCGCAAGGCCGCCTGCCGTTCGGCCTCGCGTCCGGCGTTCGCCGCCACCGTGCATGCCTCACGGACGCGCTGCCGCGCCGTCGCCACCTGCGTCACCGCCAGTGCGCTTTGCGCCTGCTGGTCGTCGTTCCACAACTTGAGCAACAACTGCCCTTGCTGGACACGGTCGCCCTCCTTGACCGCCAGCCGTTCGATCCGACCGCCGCTGATCGTCGACAGCCGGGTGCGTTGGCAGGCCTCGACGGTGCCGGCACGGGTATTGGCGATCGTCGATTCAACCGTCCCACGGCCGATCTCCTTGACCACCACCACCACCGGCTTCGGTCGGGTCAACCACCATCCTCCGCCGGCAAGCAACAGCACAACGATCGATAACCACGCGAAACGACGAATCAACACAGGCGACATGAACGGCTCGGGTAGGCAGGACAAACAAGCGCGCTATGGTCGTCCGAAAAGAGCCAACTGGCAACTGTCGTGGAGAACAAGGCGGTAGCGATCGAAGTAACGCGCGCGCGGCGACCTGTCCGCCGTGGTGGTTGGATCGCCACAACAAAAAAGCGCCAGCCAGGCCGTCGATGACACGACGGGGTCAAATATTTGGTTTTCCTGCCGATAAGAGGTTGTGACTTGGGCCGGAGGAAAGGCGGGTCACGCCGTGCAAGGAGAACACTCGCGCCATGTGCGTTGGCTACAGCCTACGAACATGGAAAAAAAACCGCGCGGGAACGAAAAAGGGGAGATGCGTATGCATCTCCCCCTTGGCTGTCTGGAGCGGGAAAAGAGTCTCGAACTCTCGACCTATACCTTGGCAAGGTATCGCTCTACCAACTGAGCTATTCCCGCGAAATATTGAATCACTGAAACGGAATCACTGATCTGATGCCGAACTCATGTCTTATGACATAAGCGCGGTGCGCATTATCCGTAGGGTATGCGACCGTGTCAACCCCTGTGAAAACTATTTGTCGTCGTTGGTGGGTGCAGGGTTGTCAGCCAGCGCACCGCCAAAGGCGCGAAACTCCGCGATCGCTTGAAGATCAGGCCGCGATTCGTGAAATTCTTTCTTTTCCTGTCGAAAAACAAGGAGCAAAATCGGCATCGGACGAGCCAATGACCAAATACCAAATTGTTGTATTTTTAGCATTACCCAGATATTCCATCGATTTTCTCCGGGCCTGGCAAAGACCATGACGCTTGAAGAGCTTGATCAGCATCGGATCTACGCGAAAACTGCGCTGGGCGAACAAGCCATGCTGCAGCGGGAGCTGGTCGTCCAAAGAAATCTGCGGATGGTGCTGATCCTGGTCGATGGCAATGCCACGGTCACCGAGTTATGCAATAAAACCAATCAGCCGGAAATGACCTGTAAGGCGCTTTGTGAACTCGAAAATGATGGGTTCATTGAAGCGCGGGTCGAGAACGGCTCGGTCTGGTCTCCCAACCGAAACCGTTCCCGCCTGGACGGCCCGACTGCCGATGATGTGTCGGAGTTTTCCTCTTTCGGCGACAAATACGATCCCGCCGCCGGAGCGGGGATGCCTACATCACGGAAGGCGCCACCTCTTGTCGGCTTCCCGGATGCCAGTACCGGATTTTTTTCCGGTCACAGTTCCGCCTCCTCGCCCTCCTTATCCGGCAACCATAGTCAGTATGTGCCGTTGTCGAACCCTGGAACCGTCTTTCTTACCAAGGATCAGGCGATATCGATCAATGGGTCACCGGCACTGGTGTCAAATGAACCGTCGCTACTGGAGCAGTTTGGTGTTTTCACCCACTCGCGATTGGACAAAGAGGGTCCCGATCTCAAACCGCTGCGACGGAAGAGCCCGCGATGGTTTCTGAGCTGGACGTTTGCCATCCCGCTAGGGGTCCTGTTCCTTGGTGCGCTGACGGCCCTGATGGCTTGGTTCTTTCCCTACTCGCATTACCTCCCGGCGATGGAAACCGCCGTCGCGCAGGTGATCGGCCAACCGGTCAAGATAGGGGGCATGCGCGTCACACTCTTTCCCAAACCCGGCTTGTCGCTTAGCCAGGTCCGCTTCGGCGTGACGACGGACCGCGAGATCACCATCGGCGAACTACGGCTGCTACCCGCGCTGAACAGTCTGTGGGAGTCTCGCCTGACCTTCCGCACGGTCGAATTGCATGATTGGCAACTTTCGGCACGGTCGGTCGACGATTTAATGGCGGCGATTGCGACGACGGCGAAAAACCCCGGCAAGCCGCTGATCGAGCAGATTGTTCTGGAGAATTCCGAGATTGCCTTCGCCGGGCTGACCATTCCCGATCTGCATGGCCAGGCCAAGTTGGCGGCAACCGGCGTTATTCAATCTTTGTCTCTGATTTCCGCCGATCACGGATTGCAATTCGATGCCACACCGGAGGCCAACGGCCTGGCGGTGAAAATCCAGGCCCTCGACTGGTTGCCGACGAAGGGATCGGCATTCCGGTTCAACGCCCTGAATCTCCAGGGACATCTGGCCGGGAACCGCCTGACGCTGGACAACTTCGACTTCCGGATCTTCGAAGGTTCGGGCCGAGGCACGGCCTTGCTTACTGAGCAGCAACGGGCCAATGTCACCGGCGAACTTTCCTTCGAGCGCATCAACTTGAGCAAATTTGGCGAGGCGCTGGGTATTGGCGGCCAATTCCAGGGTGATGCAAACGGCAAACTACGGTTTTCGGCGCTGATCCAGGATAGCGCGACTTTCGTCAAGTCGCTGGCTGCCGAGGGCACCTTCGCCGTCACCCGCGGCAGCCTGGGAGAAATCGACCTCGGCGAGGCGTTGCGGCGCAACTCGACTCGACCGACGGCGCTCGGAGGGGCAACTCGCTTTGAACGTATGTCCGGCGTTTTCCAGCTATTGCCGATGGGCTATCGTTTTTCGCAGATCGCATTGACCGCCGGATTGTTGCAGAGCAGCGGATACCTCAACGTCAATCGCAGCCTGCAGTTGAACGGCCAGATGGCGGTCTCGATCGGTCGAACGATCAACGGCCACGTGCCGATCGGCATTGGCGGGCCGTTGTCCGCACCGCAATTGCACATCCTGGCGTCCAGTCCGCCGAGCGGAACGAGGTGAGGCCGGGCGCCGAAGCGCCTCCGTCGTCCTGTCCGTATGGCGATGGCCAAAACCAGCGCCCAATCATCGATTGATAGATTGGGCCGCGCTGCAAGCGGCGTCTCCCCCCGGCCGCGCTCGCGATTCCCGGCCCGTCTGGACGGGCACCGACGAGCGAGGAACGATAAGCGCGCCGAAGGGTGGCGATTCAAAGTACCGCGGCGATGGCCTTCGCCACGTAATCGATATTGCCGGAATTGAGCGCCGCCAGGCAGATACGACCAGAGCTGACCGCATAGATCCCAAAATCGTCGCGCAGCCGGTCGACCTGGCCGGCACTGAGTCCGGTGTACGAGAACATGCCGCGCTGGCGGACGATGAATGAAAAATCCTTGGCCACGCCCTGGCTTTTCAATCGTTCGACTAGGCCGAGCCGCATTGCCAGAATGCGCTGGCGCATTTGTCCGAGCTCGTCCTCCCAGGCACGACGCCATTCAGCGTTGGCCAGCACGGCGGCAACAATCGCCCCGCCATGCGTTGGCGGGTTGGAATAATTGGTGCGCACGATGCGCTTGATCTGCGACAGCACCCGCGCCGATTCATCGCCGCTAGCGGTGACCACCGACAGCGCGCCAACGCGTTCGCCATACAGTGAGAACGATTTGGAAAACGAACTGGCGATCACGAACGGTCGGCCTGCGGCGGCGAACAGTTGCACCGCCAGGGCATCGTCGGCGATCCCGTCAGCAAAGCCCTGGTAAGCGATATCGATGAACGGAACCAGACCGCGCGACCCGACGATCTCGACCACTTCGCGCCACTGCGCGGCGTCGAGGTCGGCGCCGGTCGGATTGTGGCAACAGGCGTGCAGCACGACGATCGATCCGGCCGGTAGCGTCTGCAAACCCTCCCGCATGGCGGCGAAATCGACGGCGCGCGTCGTCGGCTGGTAGTACGGATAGCTCTGCACCTGGAAACCAGCGAATTCGAACAGCGCGCGGTGGTTTTCCCAACTCGGGTCGCTGAGATAGACGGTCGCTTCCGGCAGCAGCCGGCGCAGATAATCGGCGCCGATCTTCAACGCGCCGGTACCGCCTAGCGCTTGCAAGGTCAGCACCCGCCCATCGGTGAGCAACGGCGAATGCTCGCCGAAGAGCAGTTTCTGCACCGCCTGGTTGTACGAGGCCAGGCCGTCGATCGGTTGATAGCCGCGCGGTGGCATTGCTTCCAGCCGGGCTTTTTCGGCCTGTTTGACGGCGTTCAACAGGGGAACCTTGCCGTTGTCGTCGAGATACACGCCAACGCCGAGGTTGACCCGCGTCGGCCGCGGGTCGGCATTGAACGATTCGGTCAGGCCGAGAATCGGATCGCGTGGAGCCATTTCCACGGCGGCGAAGATGGAAGCGGTCATCGGTGTTTCCTAAAGGAGTCAGTCGGCGGCAGTTGCGACACGATCGTCCATTGCCGTACCCTGTCAAACGTCAGGCAACGTCGCCAAGCAAATTACGTTGACCAGGCGGCGCGGAAGACGACGCGACTGCAGTCAAAAAACGTAAAATTCTATCATGGTGGATGAAACCAATCCCGCGCCCGGCCACATAGGACGATCCTGCCGAGCTTGCGGCACACGCTCGCGCTCGAAGGCGGCATCGTCATGATCGATGCAAGGAGAGCTCGTGCTCTTCGACCCACTCGAACCGTCCACCCGGCTTCGTCCCGGCCACCTCTCCGGAACAAGCGCCCTCACTGTCCGTCGCCTCATCGCCGTAACCGCCGACGAATATCCGGCGCATCGCCTCGGTCGGGGGTGAATCATGCGAATGCCCAGTAACCCGTCGCTGCCGGTCATGGATAGCCCGTTCCGGTTGCAGCAACCCTTTCCGCCGGCCGGCGACCAGCCGGAAGCGATCGAGCAATTGCTCGCCGGTCTGGCCGACGGACTGGCGTTTCAGACGCTGCTCGGCGTCACCGGCTCGGGCAAGACCTATACCATGGCCAACGTCATTGCCCGCAGTGGCCGGCCGGCGCTGGTCCTGGCACCGAACAAGACCCTGGCGGCGCAGCTTTATGCCGAATTCCGCGAGTTTTTCCCCGACAACGCCGTCGAATATTTTGTTTCCTACTACGACTATTACCAGCCGGAAGCGTATGTCCCGGCTCGCGATCTGTTCATCGAAAAGGACTCGGCGATCAACGAGCACATCGAACAGATGCGCTTGTCGGCGACCAAGAGTCTGCTCGAGCGCCGCGACTGCGTGATCGTCGCCACCGTTTCATGCATTTACGGCATCGGTGATCGCGACGAGTACCACCGGATGATTCTTACCCTGCGCGTCGGCGACATCCTGGGCCAGCGCGAGTTGGTCAAACGGCTGGTCGAGATGCAGTACGAGCGCAACGACACTGATTTCCACCGCGGCACCTTCCGCGTGCGGGGCGACGTGATCGACATCTTCCCCGCTGAACACGCCGAACAGGCCCTGCGCGTCTCGCTGTTTGACGACGAAGTCGACGGACTGCAGCTTTTCGATCCACTGACCGGTCGCCTGCATGCGAAACTGATCCGGTTTACCGTTTTTCCCTCCTCGCACTACGTCACGCCGCGGGCAACGGTGTTGCGGGCGATCGAAGCGATCAAGATCGAACTCAACGAACGTATTGCCGAGTTCAACGCCAACGGTCGACTGGTCGAAGCGCAGCGCATCGAGCAACGCACGCGTTTCGACCTCGAAATGCTCGATCAGGTCGGCTTTTGCAAAGGCATTGAAAATTACTCGCGGCATCTGTCGGGGCGTCAGCCCGGCGAACCGCCGCCGACGCTGCTCGATTACCTGCCCGACGGAGCGCTGATGTTCATCGATGAATCGCATGTCGCCGTGCCGCAGGTCGGCGGGATGTACAAGGGCGATCGCTCCCGCAAGGAGAACCTGGTCAATTACGGTTTCCGTCTGCCGTCGGCGCTCGACAACCGGCCGCTGCGCTTCGCCGAATTCGAATCGCTGCTGCCACAGACCATTTTCGTTTCGGCGACGCCGGCGGATTATGAACGGTCGCATCAGGGCCAGGTCGTCGAACAATTGGTTCGGCCGACCGGACTGGTCGATCCGACGCTGATCGTCCGCTCGGCGGCGTCGCAGGTCGACGACCTGCTGTCGGAAATCCGACTGCGCAGCGTTCAAGGCGAACGGGTGCTGGTCACCACGCTGACCAAGCGCATGGCCGAGGATCTCACCGAATACCTCGACGAACACGGAATCCGCGTGCGTTACCTCCATTCCGACATCGACACCGTCGAACGTGTCGAGATCATTCGTGACCTGCGGCTGGGCAAGTTCGACGTACTGGTCGGCATCAACCTGCTCCGCGAAGGGCTGGACATTCCGGAAGTCTCGCTGGTGGCCATTCTCGACGCCGACAAGGAAGGATTCCTGCGTTCGGAGCGTTCGCTGATCCAGACCATCGGTCGCGCCGCCCGACACCTCAACGGCACGGCGATTCTCTACGCCGATCAGCTCACCGGCTCGATGCAACGAGCCATCACCGAGACCGAGCGCCGGCGGAGCAAACAACTGTGCCATAACCAGACGCACGGCATCACTCCGAAAGGGGTCAGCAAACGGATCGTCGACATCATCGACGGCGTCTATGACAGCGACGACGCCCAGCGACGGCAGACGGAACTGAAAGCCGCGCAACAGCAAGCCAGTTACGCGCGGATGGACGAGAAACAGCTCGCCCGCGAGCTCAAACGCCTCGAAAAGGCGATGCTCGAACACGCCAAGAATCTTGAATTCGAAAAAGCCGCGGCGGCGCGCGACGAATTGTTCCGCCTGCGCGAACAGGTTTTCGGCGTCAGCGGCAACCACTGATTCCATTGCCGAGGAAACGCTTGCCGTCAGGCGGGGTGGCCTTGCCGGAAGCGAATGGTGATGGTTGGCGAAACGTGCGTCAACGCATATCCCAGGTTTGCTTTATTGCTACCATGCGTGTCTGGGATTGAACTGTTCGCCGGATTGTTTAGGGGCACCGCGACGCCTGCTTCCTCCGCCGATGCCACGCATTGGCAGAGCAGCCTGGCGTCACCGCCGAACCCGCTTTTCCTCAGGGTAATTGACATGGCCACCATCTTTTACAGCGGCATCGCCAACGGCAGCACGGTAGCATTCAACCCGGCGATCGATATCCTGAGCTTCGATCACTTGGCGATCAGCGCCGCCTCCCTCACTCTGAATTATGCCGCTGACTTCACGGTGATCAGTGTGACGACCCCGCTGGGCGTCAGCTTCAGCCTGAGCCCGACCGTCAGCCTGGTGTCGCTGACCACGAGCAACTTCACTTTTGCCGATGGCTCGCAGTTAATCATCGGTGACAACAGCAGCGGCGCCGCCGACCCCTTGGCCAACACCGTGATCGCCGGCGCGCAGAATGACCAGTTGCTCGGCTTGTCGGGTGGCGACACCCTGCTCGGTGGCGCTGGCGACGACCTTCTCGACGGCGGCGCGGGCCAGGACACGCTGATCGGCGGTGCCGGCAACGACACCTATATCGTCGACGATGCCGGCGACGTGGTGGACGAGGCATTGATCGTCGATCCCCTGCGTGTATCGACCGATGCGGCCGGCGTGCAAGGGAACGGTGACAGCTCCACCGCCCAGTTCTCGGTCGACTGCCGCCACGTGCTGTTCGAAAGCATGGCCAGCAACCTGCTGGCTGGCGACAGCAATGGCACCCGCGACATTTTCGTCAAAGATCTGCCGAGTGGCTCAATCCAACGCGTGTCGACCGATGTGGCCGGCGGCGAGGCCAACAGTTTCAGCACCGCCGCCCAGTTCTCGGCCGACGGCCGCTACGTGCTGTTCGAAAGCAAGGCCAGCAACCTGCTGGCCGGCGACAGCAATGGCGTCACCGACATTTTCGTCAAGGAGCTGTCGAGCGGCGCGATCCGGCGCGTGTCGACCGATGCGGCCGGCGGCGAGGCCAACAGTTTCAGCACCGCCGCCCAGTTCTCGGCCGATGGCCGCTACGTGCTGTTCGCCAGCGTTGCCAACAACCTGGTGGCCGGCGACAGCAATGGAGCCTACGACATTTTCGTCAAGGACTTGCAGAGTGGTGTGATCCGGCGCGTGTCGACCGATGCGGCAGACCTCCAGGCTAACGGTGGCAGCTACAACGCCTGGTTTTCGACCGACGGCCGCTACGTGCTGTTCGAAAGCACGGCCAGCAACCTGCTGGCTGGCGACAGCAATGGCAGCAGGGACATTTTCGTCAAGGACCTGCAGAGCGGCGCAATCCGGCGCGTGTCCACCGATACGGCCGGCGTCCAGGGTAACGGTGTCAGCGAATACGCCCGCTTTTCGACCGACGGCCGCTATGTGCTATTCACGAGCGAGGCGAGCAACCTGGTGGCCGGCGACAGCAATGGCGTCACCGACGTTTTCGTCAAGGACCTGCAGAGCGGCGCGATCCAACGCGTGTCGACCGATGCGCTTGGTGGTGAGGCTAACGGTTACAGCTACTCCATTCAATTCTCGGCTGACGGCCGCTACATGCTGTTCACCAGCGACGCCAGCAATCTGGTCGCCGGCGACAGCAACGGCACCTGGGACATTTTCGTCAAAGACCTGCAGAACGGCGCGATCCGGTGCGTGTCGACCGATGTGGCTGGCGTCCATGGCAACGGCTACAGCACCGCCGCCCGGTTCTCGGCCGACGGCCGCTATGTGCTGTTTGACAGCACGGCCAGCAACCTGGTGCCCGGCGACAGCAATAACGCTTGGGATATTTTCCGGGTCGCCAACCCGTTCGTCGCTGGCAGCGGCTTCGATACCGTTCGCGCCTCGATCAGCTACGCCTTGCCGGATGTGGTCGAGCACCTGACGCTGACCGGTGGATCCGCCATCAACGGCACCGGCAACGCCCTCGACAACGCGCTGACCGGCAATGCCGCGGTCAACACCCTCGACGGCGCCGCCGGGGCCGACACCCTCGACGGCGGCCCGGGCGTCGACACCCTGCTCGGCGGCGACGGCAACGACCTGTACCTCATCGACAGCGCGGGCGACGTGGTCAGCGAAAGCAACGCCGATCCGGCGACCGGCGGCATCGACACCGTGCACAGTCCGCTGGCCGCCTACACCCTGCCCAGCAACGTCGAGAACGGTCTTTTGCTCGCCGTTGGCGCCAACCTGACCGG
>JAEUOJ010000149.1 GCA_016789495.1 Accumulibacter sp.
CCGGCGAACTTGTCATCAGTAGGGACGTCAGGGCGAGAAGGCAAAACCTGCCCGCCAGCACCAGTCTGTGGAACTTCATGCTTGCCTCGCGAATGGCATGATTCAGTACATCAAAACATAATTATAGGCTAATACATTAGCCGTTTGCTTCCGACAGTTCAAGTCCAGCTGGCGCTGTTATGTAGGGAACAAGTAATCTGTCCGGAGTGGTAGCAAATGATCTGTCGGGTTCCGATTCATCCCGGATGGGGGCTGAAGATGAGGCGGACGGAATGGCTAGAGGAGTGTTGGCAGGTGAGGTTCGTGGAGGCGTATGAAGAATGGCAGGAGAAGTGGCCGAGGCAGGAGGAAGCGGCGCGGCTATGGAGGGTGCATGAGCCGATGTTCCGGCGGGACATAGACCGTGACGAGGAACGTGGACTGGAAGGCTTGCTGAACCGACCCTTGGAACAAGTCTCGCATCGGCGGGCGCCGATGGGTGAGGTGATGCGGCTCACCGAGTTGTACCGAGGCGGCACGCGGTGTGGAGCGTGAAACACTTTTTCGCCTGGTACTGGAAAGCCCAGGGGACACGCTGCTACAGCCGGGTGAAGAACCAGCTGCAGTAGCGGGCCTGGGGTAGAAAGCCCCGCGCAAGAGGGCACATCGCAAGCGCTGGGAGCGGTCGCCCCTGCCGGGGCTGATGATTCACCAGCATGGCCGTACCGATGAGTGGGTGCCGGGCCAGAAATGGAACCTGATCGTGACCATGGACGAAGGCCAACGAACACTATTCGATGTTCTTCGTGGAGGAAGAAGGCCCCGGCTCATGCGTGTGTAGACCGTGCACCAATGACCAAGGACCTCCGGCAACGCGCGCCACTTACAGCCGTTGGCGCAAACGGACAAAATGGCATTGAGTACCCGCTAGTCATCCAGGCGCACAGTGCCACGTTGCCGAGGAAAGTACTCCTGGATTTGATCGAATCGTTTGCGTGTGATTGTCATACCAAAATATGGGCAAACAGGCAAATTATGTCAAAAATAGTGTTAACACGCCCTAGTCGAATTGACCTGACCGGGTCGGCTCAGCCGGTTCGCCGACCGCCGTGAAGGGTGGCACCGGCGACAGCGGCAGAGTTGACATCATTCCTGTCGCGGCTGAAAAGCCATCGATCGCGCCGAAACACTGAAGGCATCCGAAAAACAGGCGCCGTCTTCGGCGCCTTGTTTCTTGAGAAACGGAAAAATCGCTTCGACCATGCGCACCGAGCCACAAGCGTAGATTTCGTGCTGTTTGAGTTCCGGGAAATCCTCCAGGATCGCTTCATGAACCAGCCCGGTACGCCCCTGCCAATGATCTTCGGCGTCCGGTTCGGAAAGCACTGGGATGAAATGGAAATTGTCGTGTTCGCGCGCCCAGCGGGTCGGCAACTCGGAAAGATAGAGATCCTTCAGCCGGCGAACCCCCCAATAGAGATGGATCTCGCGTCGCAAGCCGCGGTGGAACGCGTCTTCGACCATGCTCTTGACCGGCGCGAAACCGGTGGCGCCGGCAACGAAAACGATCGGGCGCGACGATTCGCGCAGGGTGAAATCACCCAGCGGCCCTTCGAAGTGCAATTCGTCGCCAACCTTCATCGTCGTGAAAACGTGGCTGGTGAACAGACCACCAGGCATCAGGCGAATCTGCAATTCGATCAATTCCGCCTGATGCGGCGGATTGGCGAAGGAAAACGCCCGCCGTTGCCCGTCGTCGAGAATGATGTTCAGATATTGACCGGCTTTGAAGGCCAATGGCTCGCCGTCCGGCAATTTCAGGTGAATCCGCATCACGTCGTCGGTCAGCCGTGCCATGTGCACGACGCGGGCGCGGTAATTGCCCACCGGTTTTGCCGAGGTGTCGGCGCGGTATTCGATTTCGACGTCTTCAAGCGCGGTGGCGCAGCACAGCAATACCTTGCCAAGCGCCAGCTCTTCGCTGGACAAGGCCTTGGGTTGATAAAGCCCCGGATCGACACGGCCCTGCAGGACCGTGCATTTGCAGACCCCGCAGCCACCGTTGCGGCATTCGTAGGGCAGGTCGATACTCTGGCGCAGACCGGCGTCCAGCAGTGTTTCGCCAAAGCGTGCGCTGACCGTCCGACGGTCGGGATGAAAGGTGACGTGTTGTTCCGCCGGCATCGCGCCACGCCGCTTTGGCGGCAACCAGGGAGTCAGGAACAGCAGGCCGCTCAGGCCGAGAACCCAGGCCCACAAATGCAGCGGATCGACGACATAGACCAGCGCCAGAACTGGCAACTCGAACCAGTCGAAAGCGATACCGGTCGGCACCACCGACATGTCGGCTTCGCCGCCCTGACTGACGATCGGCTTGATCAGCGACAACACCACAAACATCAGCGTCACCGCCAGAGCGATCGCCTTCGGCGGATTGATATGCGCGCGCGGCACACGCTGGACATGAACCCACATGATGAACAGCACGATCAATGGCGCGCCGATATGCACGAAAGCAAGCAGGGTGAATAGCCGGCTGTTGACGCTCTCGAGATAAAGGAAATTGCGGATCAGCGTTCCGTTGAACATCGGCAGCACGTCGAACCATTCGGCAACGGCGATGACCACGAATTGCGCCAGCTTGTCCCAGACCAGCATGAAACCGTTGATGCCGGCGATATAGACCAGCCAGAGCAAGGCGACACCGGTCAGCCAGGAAAACGAACGGAAACCGCGATAGCGGTCGTAAGCGAAGTGTCGCAGCATGTGCAGCAACATCGTCAGGATCATCCCGTCGGTGGCGTAGCGATGCACGCTGCGCAAGATGCCGCCGGCCCACCACTGCTGATGAGTGATCCGTTCGACCGAGTTGTAGGCGTCGTGAATGCCGGTATCGGCAAAGACGTACAGATACAGGCCGCTAACGATCAGCAGCCAGAATTGCCAGAAGCTGATCGTCCCCAGGTGATAGAAGGGGTTGAGTTGTTCGCCGAAAGCGACGTTGAAAAGGTTCTCGATGCGCATGAACAGCCAGCGCAAGCCTCGTTGCATACTTTTTACCATGATCGATATCGGCTCGGTGAGTGGGGATGACGGCGGCGGATGGACCGATCAGCGGCCCGACCGGTCATTGAAAGAACAGGCCGCCGCGGTCGGGATTGAAATCGATGACCAGCACTTGCGCGGGCTTGAGCTCGACATCGGCGCTCTTAGTGAAATTGAAGCCGGCGTTGACCACCTTGTCGTTCATCCGCACCGCCAGGTGGTGCTTGCCAGCCGGCACCTCGAAACGCCGATAGACGGTGGACACCCCGTCCTTGAACAGCCCGGTGGGATGCATCACCGTTCTGAACAGCGTTTGCCCGTCGAGATCGACCTCGAGCTTGATATCCGAACGCTCGCGCGGGCAGTCGAGCGGTGCGCGCATGTTCGGCGGCAGTTTGGCCAGCTCGTCGGCGCTACGTTTGCGACAGTCGCGTTCGCCGAGATGGCTGATCGACAGTTTGATCAGCGCCACGTCATCGGCAATCTGCCGGTATTTCGGCGAAGTAGCGAAGTAGCCGACGAACGCGGCAAAAGCGCTGTAAAGAATCACCTGGCCGACAACGGCGCCGGGTTTAAGGTTAAGAGTCATGGACGACTTTCCGAAAATAAGGCGGCAATTGCTCGCCAATGGGACCGAGCGTCTCGATGCCGCGCCTGAACTCGGCAACGGCGGCCAGCAGCTCCGTCCGGTCGCGCGGCCCGGCATGCACCGTTTGCCAGCGTTCCACGGGAACGCGAGCGCGCAGTTCCGGCGGACGTTTGCCGGACAAGCGATCGGTCAACCAGCGTTCGCCAAGGCGGAATTCGCAGCCGCCGGCGCGACAGGCGCCGAGCACCACGCCATCGGCACCACCGCGCAAGGCATATTCGATGAACGCTGGCGGCAACTGACCGGCGCAGAGCAGCGGAATCACCGCCGTATCGATCGCTGCCAGAAGCTTGGCGTCGGCCGCGTGCCGGCAACTGAAAATGACGATCCGCGCCCGGCCGGCCACCGTGCCCAGTCGGGCCAGTTCGTTCTCGAGTTGGGCGCGCAACTCGTTGACCGATCGCTGCGGAAGATCGATTCCGGTATGCAAGGGCTCCTGACGACGGAAAGGGGTCGATGACGGACAGGAACCGGCGCAAAGCCCGCAAGAGGCGCACAAATCGGCATCGACCACCGCGAGGCGCGCCCCTGGCCGTGACGGATGGGCGACCATGCCGATGGCCGCATACGGGCAATCGGCCAGGCAGCGGTCGCAACCGGTGCAATTGGGCGGATCGACGACGGCAACCGGCGCGCCAACCCGCAAAGGCAGCAGCGGCAACGCGAAAAGCAAGGCCGTGGTGGCGAACAGCAGCGCCCACACCCACCCCGGCGAGCCGAGCAGATCGCTCAGTGGATGGATGAACAGGATCAGCCAGTCGAAGCTGATCGCGCCGGGAACGATCGCCAGATCGGCCGGCGGCTGGCTACGCACGGGTAGACAGTAGGCAAGCACCAGCAACGCCGTCAGCGTGGCAAGCATCGCCCGGCCGGACGGCAGATAGTCGACGCGGGCAATGCGCTGGACGTGCGCCCACAGCCCGAGGATCAA
>JAEUOJ010000171.1 GCA_016789495.1 Accumulibacter sp.
CCACCACCCGGTAACCGGCTTCAGTGAGCTTGGCCAGCGCTTCGAGGCTGCCGGGAATCGGTCGCCATTCGGCCGGCGACTTGATGAATTGCTTGGAGTCGTAATTGATGACCCCATCGCGATCGAGAATGACCATTTTCATAGCGTCAGCCTGGCAATGTCAGCCACCGCGTTCATCTGTCCGGACAACACTTGCAGCAGGCCGAGCCGATTGCCACGCAACAGCGGTTGTTCGCTATTGACCATCACTTCGGCGAAAAAGCGATCGACTTCGGCGCGTAGCGAGGCGAGGACGGCGAGCGCGTCGGCGTAATCTTCGTTGGCAAGGTGTGCTTCGAGCAAAGGCGCGATCAGCACCACGCGCTGGAACAGCGCTTTTTCGGCGTCTTCGACCAGCAAGGTCGGGTCCGGAGCAGGCGTGTTGCCGTCGGCCTTCTTGAGGATATTGCCGATTCGCTTGTTGGCGGCCGCCAGCGACGCGGCTTCCGGTAAGGCCAGGAATTCGCGTACAGCCGCCAGTTTGGCCGGAATGCGATCGATGCGCGTCGGTCGCTGCGCCAGCACCGCCTCGACGATGTCGGCACCGTGGCCAGCGTCTTTCAACAAGCCGCGCAGCCGGTCAAGCATGAAGGTCAGCAACGGTTCATCGACCGACATCAGCGTGAGGCCTTGCCCAGTCAGGGCGTCGGTGGCTTCGGTGATCAGCTCGCCCAGATCAAGCGGCAACGGGGTTTCCATCAGGATGCGCAGCACACCGAGCGCCGCACGACGCAGTCCGAAAGGATCCTTGTCACCGGTAGGCACCTGACCGATACCGAAAAAGCCGACCAGCGCGTCGAGTTTATCGGCCAAGGCCGCCGCGCTGGCGATATTGCCCTCGGGGAGCGCATCGCCGGCGAACCGTGGCCGGTAATGTTGCTCGATGGCATCGGCGACCACCGGCTGCCCTCCTTCGTGCAACAGGTAGTAGCGACCCATGATCCCCTGCAGTTCGGGAAACTCGCCAACCATGTCAGTCAGCAAGTCGACCTTGGCCAGTCGGCCGGCGGATTCGGCCAGTTCACCATCGGCGTGCAGCCGTTCGGCGATGCGGCGGGCAAGTCGGGCAAGCCGCTGCGCCCGGTCGCCGAGAGTACCCAGCTTATGGTGATAGACGACGCTGCCGAGCCGGTCGACGCGCGCCGCAAAACCGTGCTTTCGATCCTGGTCAAAGAAAAAACGCGCATCGGCGAGTCGAGGCCGGACGACACGTTCATTGCCATTGACAATGTTCTCCGGCCGGTCGAGCGGCATGTTCGAGACTATCAGGAACTTGTTGAGCAGCTTGCCGGCGCCATCAAGCAGCGGGAAATATTTTTGATTCTGCTGCATGGTCAGGATCAGGCACTCCTGCGGCACCTGCAAGTAATCGGCCTCGAATTCGCCGACATAGACCGCCGGCCACTCGACCAGCGAGGTCACTTCGTCGAGCAACCCGTCGGCGGCAGGCATCTTCGCACCTAGACGGCTCGCCGCGGCGTCGAGCTGGGCGGCGATGGTTGCCCGCCGTTCGGCGAATGAGGCGATGACCTTGCCGGTGGCCAGACGTTCGGCGTACTGCGCGGCATGGTCGATGACGATCTCGCCTTCCGCCAGGAAACGGTGACCGATTGTTCGCCGGTCACTGGTCAGTCCGAGCACCTCGCCGTCGATAATCGTGGCGCCGTGCAGCAGGATCAGGCTGTGCACCGGGCGGACGAACTGGTGTTCGGAAGCGCCCCAGCGCATCAGTTTGGCAATCGGCAATTTTTTCAACGCCTGTGCGACGAGCTCGGCCAGCAGAGCGGTCAGCGGCTGCCCTTTCTGTTCTCGACGAGCGACGAAGTACTCGCCCTTGCCGTCACTGACCCGGGACAGTTCAGCAAAAGTCACCCCCGCGGCACGCATGAAACCGCTCAACGCTGGGGTCGGCCGACCCTCGGCATCGAGTGCGCCAGCCACCGCCGGGCCTTTCTTCTCAATGATGCGGTCGGGTTGTCGGGCGGCGACGCCGGTGATGGTCAATGCCAAGCGACGGGGCGTGGCATACGGTTGGCATTGGCTGCCGGCATCGAGCAATTGATGCGTCCCCAGCGCCGAAAACACACCGTTGGCGAACGCCTCGGAGAGATTTCGCAACGATTTCGGCGGCAGCTCCTCGGTGCGCAACTCGATCAGCAGGGTATCGTTCATCTCACAGCCCTCCGCTGCCGATCAGGGCCGGGCACATCGGAAAGCCGAGCGCCTGCCGGGAATCGTAATACGCCTGAGCCACTTCGCGGGCCAAGGCACGCACCCGGCCGATATACGCCGCGCGCTCGGTGACCGAGATCGCACCGCGCGCATCGAGCAAGTTGAAGGCATGCGAGCATTTCATCACCATTTCGTACGCCGGCAACGCCAGTCCGGCGGTGGTCAGTCGCCGGGACTCGCTTTCGTATTCGCTGAAATGGCGAAACAGCATCTCGACGTTCGATTGTTCGAAGTTGTATTTTGATTGCTCGACTTCATTCTGATGGTACACGTCGCCGTAGGTCACCCGGTAGCCCTGCCCTTCGGCCCAGACCAGGTCGAACACGTTCTCGACCCCCTGCAGATACATCGCCAGACGTTCGATACCATAAGTGATCTCGCCGAGCACCGGCTTGCAGGCCAGGGAACCAACTTCCTGGAAATAAGTGAACTGCGTCACCTCCATGCCGTCGAGCCAGACCTCCCACCCTAGGCCCCAGGCGCCTAGCGTTGGACTCTCCCAATCGTCCTCGACGAAGCGGATGTCATGCTGACGCAGGTCGATTCCCAACGCCTCCAGCGATTGCAGATAGAGATCCTGGATATTATCCGGCGACGGTTTGAGCACCACCTGATACTGGTAGTAATGCTGCAAACGATTCGGGTTCTCGCCGTAACGGCCATCCTTGGGACGGCGCGACGGCTGCACGTAGGCGGCGTTCCACGGTTCGGGACCGATGGCCCGCAGGAAGGTGGCGGTATGAAAGGTTCCAGCCCCGACTTCACAATCGTAAGGTTGCAGCAGCGCACAGCCCTGTTGGTTCCAGAACGCCTGGAGACGCAGAATGACTTCCTGAAAAGTAGGCATGGTCTAGCTTAGGAGGGCAACAAAAGACGGTCATTTTACTTGGTTTCGCGGCTCGAAACTGGCCAGAGTCGAGACGGTCCGCGCAAGAGTCCCAGCCTACTTGAGCGTGGAAACGCCACCGGTCGTCCACCCGATCGTCTGATTGCCAAGGTCCACCTGGGAAACCCAGGGATGGGCAGCTCATCTTCCTGATTCAGCCTACGCCTTCCCGGTCGGCTGGCCGAAAAGCAAATGGAGCTTCGCCCCCATATGGACCTTGTACATCGGGGGATTCGATTCAGCGCGATCGGGTAAACGCTTTCGGACGCACGGCGGTTTTGGGCCGGCCCTTGCCGAGCGGATTGTTTGCCGCGGTCTCGCCCGATTGTCGAGGCTGAGCGGCCGCTTTTTTCGTCGCTTCTTTTCGTACGGAAACCACACGGCTCGTCGTTTCTTCCGCCTTTGGCTTACGACGGTTCTGCTCGGGCGGTTTCTTGTCGGCAAACGGATTGTCGGCGACATTGAACTGGATGCGCAGCGGTGTGCCTTGCAATTTGAACACGTCTCGAAAAGTGTGTTCGAGATAGCGACGATACGAATCAGGGATTTTGTCGAGCGCGTTGCCGTGAATGACGATCAACGGTGGGTTGCGTCCGCCCTGGTGGGCGTAGCGCAACTTCGGCCGGAACAATCCGGCGCGTGGCGGGGCTTGTCGGGCCACGGCGTCACCGAGGGTACGAGTCAGTTTGGGAGTCGGCAGATCGGCGGTCGCGGCTTGATAGGCGGCATCCACCGAGCGGAACAGCGCTTCCAACCCCTGCCCTCTCAGTGCGGAGACATAGTGGAAGCGGGCAAAATCGATGAACGACAATTGCCGTTCAAGCGCTTCCTTGATTTGTTCGCGGACGTAGCGATCAAGTCCATCCCACTTGTTGACGGCAACGACCAGAGCCCGCCCGGCTTCCCGGATAAAGCTGGCGATATGGGCGTCCTGGTCGCTGATGTCTTGCCGGGCATCGAGCACCAGGATTACCACCTGGGCTTCTTCGATGGCTTGCAGGGTTTTGATCACCGAGAACTTCTCGATTACTTCGGAAACCTTGCCGCGACGCCGCAAACCCGCGGTGTCGATCAGGATGTATCGACGACCGCCACGCTCGAAATCGACGTGGATGGCATCGCGAGTCGTTCCAGGCTGGTCGAAGGCGATCACCCGCTCTTCGCCGAGCAGCGCATTGATCATGGTGCTCTTGCCGACATTGGGGCGGCCCACGATGACCACTTTGACCGCGCCGAGTGCCTCCTGCCGGTCCTGGTTGTTTTCCTCGGCATCCGGAAAAGCGCTCAAAGCCTGTTCGATCAACGCCGGCACCCCTTCACCGTGCGCGGCGGAGATGGCCATCGGCTCGCCGAGGCCCAGGGCATGGAAATCGGCGCTGACCACGCCGGGCCGCATCCCTTCGGCTTTATTGACCGCGACCAGCACAGGGCGTCCGGATTTGCGCAGGCGCTGGGCGATTTCCCTGTCCAGCGGAGTGATCCCGGTCCGACCATCCACCAGGAACAGCACCGAATCGGCTTCGTCGATGGCCTGTTCGGTCTGCAAGGCCATCCTGGACATGATCCCGTCGGTGGTTAACGGTTCGAATCCGCCAGTATCGATCACCAGATATGGTTTGCTGCCGAGTCGTCCTTGACCGTAATGTCGATCGCGGGTCAACCCCGGCAGGTCGGCGACCAAGGCGTCGCGACTGCGAGTCAGTCGATTGAACAGCGTCGATTTGCCAACGTTCGGTCTACCGACCAGCACGATGCTGGGCTTCATGACCCTTCGATCGCCAGAATGCGGCCATCGCTGGTTTGCACGATCAGCCGGTCGTTCTGGCGTTGCAGCGGCGCGACGACCGCGCTGCCGTCGGTCGTCAGGCGGGCAACGAACGCCCCGTCGTCATGACGCAGAAAATGGATGACCCCCCGCAAATCGGCGACCGCCAGCCCGCGCGCTCCGCTGAGCGGAGCGGTCAGCCGGCGCAGGAAAAGCTTGTCCTGCTTCCAGAGGCTCGCGCCGCTGCTTTTGTCGAGCGCGTGCACCGCCCCCTTGTCGTCGCTGACGAAAACGTAACGACCGTCGATCGTCAGGCCGGCGGCGCTGGAAATGTCGCGCGCCCAGATCAGACTGCCGGACCCGAGGTCGAAACAGGCGATCCGTCCTTGAAACGCGGCCGCGCAGACGGTACGGTCATCAATGACCGGTACGCTGGTGATATCGGCGACGCGGTCGAGTTCGGTGGCCCCTTTCGGCAGCGAAACGGTTCCCTCCCATAACGGAGCACCATTGTCCACGCTGACGGCAATCAGCTTACCCCCGGGGAAGCCGGCAAATACATACTTGTCGATCAACAAGGGCGAGGCGGTGGTGCGCAATGACAATGGCGGCGTGGGGCGCTGATAAACCCATTTACGCTTGCCTTCGAAGGCGTCGTAGGCCGTCAGGCGATGGTCGCCGCTGCGCACGATCACCGTTCCCGGGGCGATTGCCGGTGGCGCGACGATTTCGCTGCTGGCTTTGGCTTTCCAGAGCATTCGTCCATCAGCGCTGGCGAAAGCCAGGATGTCTCCTTTGGCGGTGCCAACGACCACTAGATTGTTATCGGCGCCCACGCCACCGGTCAGCGCATGGCCGGCATTGATTTTCCAGACGGTTTGGCCATCGTCGAGGCGAAGGATCGTGCCGTCGTGAGAAGCGGCATAGACCGACGACCCGACAACGGCTGGCGTGAAGCTGAATCCGCCACTCTTGCCCACCTGGTTTTCCCAGAGCACGCGCACCGAGGCGGTCGTCTCGATCGCTTGCAATTCGGCAATCTTGGGCCCGCGACTGGCAAATGGGTTCAGTGATTCGAGGGTCGAGCAAGCGCTCAGCATGAGGGTCATGACGCCGGCGACGGCCGCGAGTACGGGCCGGTTCACTGGCTTTCTCCCAAGGCATCCAGCTTGAGTTGCAGCAGTTCCCTGTACGCGGCGTTGGCTTGGGCGGCCTGCAAGGTGTTTTTTTCGGCGGTCGATTTGTCTTCGTCGATCAATTGATTCAACGCTGTCTGATAAGCGGCCTTGGCTTCGGATTTTTTGCCTTGCGCGGCCAGGACATCGCCGCGGCTGTCGGCGAATCGGACGGCGAAGGCGGCGCTGCCCGGGGTAGCCAGTTGTTGCAGCGCTTCGTCGTAGGCTTTTTCATCGATCAGCAGGGTCGCCAACCGTAAACGCCCCAGATCACGAATTTCGTCCCGTCCGTGCTCGACCACCCAGGCCAGTTGCAACTTGGCGGTCTTGCTGTCACCGGCCTCGTTGAAGACTTTCGCCGCGGTCAGCGCCGCCAAGGGAGCGAATGCCGTACCGGGAAACTTTTCGATCAGTTCGCCGCTAGCCGCCTTCACCCGCTGCATGTCATTCTCTTGAATGGCTTTTTGCAAGACGGCGTAAACCGTCGACGCTTGCGCGCCCTGACTGCGCTGATACCAGTTCCATCCTTGCCAGCCCAGCACCGCCAACGAGGCGGCAGTAAGGAGGCCAAGCACCAAGTTGCCATATTGTTTCCACCAGGCTTTGATCTCGGCAATCTGTTCCTGCTCTTCGAGGTCGTATGCGGCCATTAATCGTCGTCCTGTCTGAAAAGATGTTGCGTGATTTCTTCGGCCAGTTGGTCCACCTTGACTCGTCGCTGTGAGTCGATGGTGCCGTCGTCCGTGCCGAGGTCGTTACGCAACGGTTTGAAAGTCGCTTCGCCGACCGCAGCCTCATCGTCACCGATGATCACCGCCACCGGCGCGCCAGAGGCGTCGGCTTTCTTCATTTGCGATTTGAAGTTGCCGCCGCCGCAATGAAAGAGCACATCGAGGCCGTGGTCTCGCAGGTTTTCGGCAACCCGTGCCGCCAGTCTCGACGCCGCTTCACCCTGATGAACGAGGTAGACGTCCACCGGCAACGCTTTGACTTCACCGTCGGCGTCGCGCAACAAGGCCGCCAGGCGTTCGACGCCGATCGCGAAACCGCATGCCACGGTTGGCTTGCCCCCCAGTTGCTGGACCAGGCCATCGTAACGTCCGCCAGCACAAACGGTGCCTTGCGCGCCGAGCCGATCACTGACCCATTCGAAAACGGTCAGATTGTAATAGTCGAGGCCCCGCACCAGACGCGGGTTGAGGGTGAATGGGACACCGGCATCGCGCAACACTTGTTGGACGCTCGAGAAGTGGGCCAGCGATTGCTCACCCAGATGATCGAATAGGCGAGGTGCGCCATCGATCAGCGCTTGCATGGTCGGATTTTTCGAATCGAGAATGCGCAAGGGATTGCTGTGCAGACGGCGCTGGGCATCGTCGTCGAGGTGGAGACGATGGTCTTCGAAATAGGCGATCAACTCGGCGCGATGCCGCGACCGCTCGGCGGCTTGCCCTAGGGTATTCAGTTGCAGGCTGATATCCGGCAAGCCCAGGTCGTTCCAGAGACGAGCCCCCATCAGGATCTGCTCGGCATCGACATCGGGACCGGGGAAGCCGAAGGCTTCGACACCGACTTGGTGAAACTGCCGATAGCGACCTTTCTGGGGACGCTCGTGACGGAACATCGGTCCGAAATAATAAAGCCGTTGGGCGTGCTGAGCCGCCAGATTGTGCTGGATCACCGCGCGCGCGCAACCGGCGGTTCCTTCGGGACGCAGGGTCAACGCTTCGCCGTTGAGGCTGTCGATGAAGGAATACATTTCCTTTTCAACGATGTCGGTCGCTTCACCGATGGCGCGTTTGAACAGTGGCGTCGGTTCGACGATCGGCAGGCGCAACGGTCGATAGCCGTACATTTTCAGCCAGCGGCGAAGGGTTTCCTCGAGAAGTTCCCAAAATTCGGCCTCGTCGGGAAGGATGTCGTTCATCCCGCGTACCGACTGGATTTTTTGTAAACTCATTGGGCGGCACACTTTCTGGTGTAGGTCCGGGCAACGTACGCGTCGACAATCGCGGTAAAGTCTTCCGCGATGTGGTCACCTCGCAAAGTGACGGTCTTTGCTCCGTCGACGAAGACCGGTGCCGCCGGCGCTTCGCCTGTGCCCGGCAGACTGATACCGATATTGGCGTGCTTGCTTTCACCGGGACCGTTGACCACGCAGCCCATCACCGCCAGGGTCAGATTCTCGACGCCGTCGAATTCATCACGCCAGATCGGCATGCGCTCACGCACGTGCGTCTCGATCGTTTGTGCCAATTCCTGGAAAAAGGTGCTGGTCGTTCGGCCGCAACCAGGGCAGGCGATGACCATCGGCATGAAGGCACGCAAGCCCATGGTTTGCAGCATCTGCTGTGCGACGATCACCTCCTGGGTTCGCGGGCCGTCCGGCTCGGGAGTAAGCGACACCCGGATGGTGTCGCCGATCCCCTCCTGCAAGAGTACCGCCATGGCCGCCGTCGAGGCGACGATCCCCTTCGTACCCATGCCGGCTTCGGTCAGTCCGAGATGCAGCGGATAATCGCAGCGGCGCGAGAGATCACGATAAATGGCGATCAGGTCCTGCACTCCCGAGACCTTGCACGAGAGTACGATCCGATCGCCCGGCAAGCCTATTTCCTCGGCGCGGATCGCCGACTCAATTGCCGAAGTGACCATTGCTTCACGCATTACCCGCACGGCGTCCCACGGTTCGGGACGCCGTGCATTTTCGTCCATGATTCGCGCCAGCAGATCCTGGTCGAGACTTCCCCAATTCACCCCGATGCGCACCGGTTTGCCGTAGCGACAGGCGATCTCGATCATCTGCGCGAATTGTTCGTCGCGCTTCTTGCCGTGCCCGACGTTTCCGGGGTTGATCCGGTATTTGGCGAGCACGCCCGCACAATCGGGAAAGTCGCCAAGCAAGCGATGACCGTTGTAGTGGAAATCACCGATCAACGGCACGGTCACGTCCATGCGCCGCAATTGGTCGGCGATCGCCGGCACGGCGGCGGCGGCTTCCGGCGTATTGACGGTGATACGGACCATTTCGGAGCCGGCACGCGCCAACTCGGCACACTGGATCGCCGTTCGCAAGGCGTCGGCTGTATCGGTATTGGTCATCGACTGAACGCGAACCGGCGCGTCGCCGCCGACGGTCACCTCCCCGATGCGAACCGTCCGCGTGGCCCGGCGGCGCTGGTCATCAGGCATTCCCGGTCTCCTGACCGAACACCGCCATCAATAAGTCGTTCATTCGACGCTCAGACGAGCAACGCCTTTGTTGATTGGCGACAGGTCGACCGGACGACCCCGATATTCGAGTCTCACTTCGGTCGCGTTACCGACCACCAAGGCAAAAGGCGGTTGTCCAGTAACTTCCCGCTGGCTACCGCCGGCGCATAACTCGTTAACCAGCAGCTTGCCGGTCGCATCGCGAACCTCGAGCCAGGCATCTTTGACAAAGCTGAATTTCAGTCCGCCCGTACCCGCCACGGCCGACGTCGATTCACTCGGCGGCGGCGGCGATGGCGCCTGATCGGCAAGCACCACGGCATTGGGTGGCGCCACCGGGGTAGTGGCTTCATTCCCGGAAACTGACGAGTTTTTCGTCTCGGCCATCGGTCGGTTCGGCACCTGCTCGACAGCCGTCGCCGCAGGCAGTGAAACGTTGGACTGTTTATTGGTTCCCAAAACCCCGAGCTTCGACCAGATATCGGCGGGGACATAAAAGTAGGCCAGCAGAGCCACAGCCAGCATCAGCAGCCCTCCCCAGACCGCCAGCCAGTCACGACGCTGCGCACGGCGGCTGCTCTGCGGCAAAGTGGCGGTGGTCCCCGAGGAGACGTCGAGTTGCAGGGTTCTTTCCAGATGGGCGGCATCGAGCTCACGCATCAACGGCTCGGAATCGAGATTCAGCAAGCGCGCATAATTGCGGACGAAACCGCGAATCATGGTATTGCCGGGAAGCGCACTCCAGTTTTCCGCTTCCAGCGCCTCGACCTGTTTTGGACCGAGCTTGAGCGCCTGTGAGACGTCGCCAATGCTCAGACTCCTCGCTTCTCGAGCCATACGCAGGCGTTGCCCGACAGGGGAGGCGGAAATTTCGGCAGCGCCGGAAGGGACGGAAGATTGTCCGACGGCCGAAGCCCCCGGGTCTGTTGCTGAGGTCACGGTGGGGTTGGTCATTCAAAATTGCCTTTCAGCAGTTCCTGAGCTTCGGGCGACAGCGGAAATCGGCGGCGCAGTTGGGTACTGTAACGCGCTTCTGCCAATCGATTGCCCAATTTACGCTGCACTCGCACCAGCAGCCACAACGTTTCGGCATTGGGTTCGTTCGCAGATATATCTTGTAATGCTTGCGCGGCGGCATCGAATTCTCCACGCCGGTAATGGAGGTTGGCCATTTGCAGTTTGGCCTGTGGATTATCCGGCATCAGGTTCAGGCTATTTTGCAGAAGACCTTCGGCGGCAACCAGGTCCCCCAGTTTCAAATAACAGGCGCCGGCATTGGCGTACGCTTTGCCCGGTGTTTCATAGAGGGGATTGCGGATCGCGCGCTGGAAATACTCAATACCTTCCTTGCCGCGGCCGACCTGGCAGAGAAACCAGCCGTAATTGTTGTTGAGATCCGGATCATTGCTGTCGAGACTGATTGCTTTCTGAAAATCGCGTTCGGCAAGGGCGATCTCACGCAGGTAATACATCACCAGGCCGCGTGCGCCATAGGCCTTGGCATAATCGGGATCAATGGTGATCGCGTAAGTCAGCTCTTCGAGCGCCACCGACATATTGCCGTCCTGGATGTACAGGGCACCCAGTTCGGTGTGAATCTTGGCCCGGGTCCGCGGATCGCGAGGCGTGGTCGGTGTACGAGAATCGGCGATTTCCTCCGCCGATTTGGTCACCGGCAACGACGGGAGCCAACCCGACTTGCAGCCAGCGACAGCCAAAGTCGTCACCGCGACGATCAGAGCACCTTTCATCGAACAACCCCTTGTCCTTCAAGAGCCAACGGCCAGATCGTCCGGCCGCGCCGCGCCGTTTTGTCCTGCACCTGACCCGCAAGTTGACCGCAAGCGGCGGCGATATCATCACCACGAGTTTTGCGGATGGTGGTCACCACCCCGCCAGCGATCAGCAGATCGGCAAACTGCCGGGTACGTGACGCCGAGGAACGACGATACGCTGAGCCGGGAAACGGATTGAATGGAATCAGATTGAATTTACAAGGAATTCGACGTGTCAGCGTCAATAGTTCCCGAGCGTGTTCAGGCGCGTCGTTCACTCCGTCGATCATCACGTACTCGAATGTGACGAAATCGCGCGGCGCTTTGGTCAGATAACGCTGACAGGCGGACAGCAAAGTTGCCAGGGGATATTTGCGGTTGATCGGCACCAGTTGGTCGCGTAGACGATCATTCGGGGCATGCAGCGATACCGCCAAGGCCACCGGACATTCGTCGCGCAGACGGTCGATGGCCGGAACCAGCCCCGAAGTAGACACCGTCACCCGACGCCGGGACAATCCATAGGCGTTGTCGTCGAGCATCAGGCGCAACGCGGTGAGTGTATTGGCGAGATTGGCCAGCGGTTCGCCCATGCCCATCAACACCACGTTACTTATCACCCGCTCGTTTGACTGGCTTTGATCCCGGTATCCGCCAAGAGCATGGCGGGTCTGCCACAATTGGCCGACGATTTCGGCAACCGTCAGGTTGCGACTGAAACCCTGCTTGCCTGTCGAACAGAACGAGCAGTCGAGCGCGCAACCAGCCTGCGTGGAAATGCACAGTGTTCCCCGGTCGTCTTCGGGGATGAACACCGCTTCGACGGCGTTGCCGCCGCCGACATCGAAGAGAAACTTGCGTGTTCCGTCGCCGGCCAGCCGGTCAGCCACCAGCTTGGGTGGCACGATGACCGCCACGGCTTTCAACTTCTCGCGCAAACCGCGCGCGATATCGGTCATTCGGTCGAAATCGTGTTCTCCGGCGTGATGCAACCAGCGCAACACCTGCCGGGCGCGAAACGGCTTTTCACAGTGGTCGGCGAAAAAGGCCGTGAAGGCGGCGGCATCGAAATCAAGCAGATTGACCATTGACGACGTGTAGGCGCTCAGCGACCGGCGTATACCGACATCGCCGGGAAGAAGAAGGCAATTTCATTTTTCGCCGTTTCTTCTCCGTCCGACCCATGAACCGCATTGGCGTCGATCGATTCGGCGAAATCGGCACGAATCGTTCCGGGCTCCGCTTTCTTGGGATCGGTCGCCCCCATCAATTCACGGTTCTTGGCGATGGCCCCTTCTCCTTCGAGTACCTGGATCATCACCGGACCGGAAATCATGAAATCGACCAAATCCTTGAAAAAGGGACGTTCTTTATGCACCGCATAAAAGGCGCCCGCCTCCTGGGGGGAGAGCCAGGCCATCTTGGCGGCGACGACTTTCAAGCCGCCCGCTTCGAAACGGGAATAAATTTTTCCGATCACGTTTTTCGCCACGGCGTCTGGTTTGATGATTGACAACGTACGTTCGATGGCCATGCTCGTTCTCCAAGAGTGGACGGTTAAAAAACCACGCGAAATCATATTGCTAGAAATTAATCCGAGATTATACCAACACTTGTCGCCGCCGTCCCGGCCGTCACCGAAAATGAAAACGCGCGCGCGGGTAACCCCGCGCGCGCGCCATGCGCTAAACAGAGAACGTCGTTACATCATTCCCAAGTTTCGCGGCAGCCAGATCGACATAATCGGCACATAGGTCACCACCACCAGAAAGACCAGCATCGACAGCAACCACGGCCAGACGGCAACTGTCAATTCGGTGATACCCATCTTGGTGATTCCCGAGGCGACGTATAGATTCAAGCCGACGGGCGGATGGCACATGCCAACTTCCATATTGACCACCATCAGGATACCGAAATGGACCGGATCAATGCCCAGCTTGACCGCCACCGGGAAAAGAATCGGCGCGAAAATCAGCACGATCGACGACGGTTCCATGAAGTTGCCGGCCAGCAGCAGGATGATGTTCACCGCCAGCAGGAAGGCGATCATCCCAAGGCCATGGCCAAGCATCCAGTCGGCGAGCGCCTGTGGAATGTTTTCGTTGGTCATGATGAACGAGAAGAGTACCGCGTTGGTGATGATGTACAGCAGCATCGCCGACATGTTCGCTGAATTGAGCAGCACGCGCGGCACGTCCTTCATCGTCAGGTCCTTGTATACGAAGACCGCGACAAAGAAAGCATATACGGCGCTCATTGCCGCCGCTTCAGTCGGCGTAAACATGCCGCTGTAAATACCGCCCATCACCACCACGATCAGCAGCAGGCCCCACACCGATTCGCGAAAAGCGGTCAGCCGCTCACTGAAAGACGCTTTCTGCATCCGCGGGTAATTGAATTTACGCGCCCGATACCAGGTCACCCCGCCGAGAACCATCGCCAGAGCGATCCCGGGAATGACCCCGGCCATGAACAGCGCACCGACCGAGGTATTGGTGGCCACGGAATACATCACCATGACGATCGACGGAGGAATCAGGATGCCGAGCGCACCGGAGGTGGTGATCACGCCGGCCCCGAACTTGTTCGGGAATCCGGCCCGGACCATCGCCGGCATCAGGATCGAACCGATGGCCACCACTGTCGCCGGCGACGACCCGGAAACCGCCGCGAACAGCGCACATGCGAGCACGCCGGCCAATCCCAGACCGCCATACCAATGACCGACCATGCTGGTGGCGAATTTGATCATCCGTCGGGCGACACCGCCGTGCGTCAGGAAGTTACCCGCCAGGATGAAGAACGGGATGGCCATGATTTCAAATTTCTCGATGCCGGTGAACAGTTTGAGCGCCACCGATTCGAGCGGTACCTGGGTAAACATGAACAGGAAGCTGAGCACCGTCAAACCGAGCGAAATCGAAATCGGCATGCCGGTGAGCATCAGGCACAACAAGAGCGTGAAGATGATTAACGCGTTCATGGCTGCTGGCCTCCTTTATCGTCTTTATCGTCTTTGTTTTCGGGATGACGTTTCTTGTAGGTCAGATCATGAGGATGCAAGTCGGTTTCTTCGATCTCCAACGGGTCGAAATCGACCGGCACCGACGCCGCTACAGGTAGTGGCGCCTCTTCTTCGATACCATCGACGTGTCCATGATCGTGATGCGGCAACTCGCCGGTACGGATGAAACTGAAGGTGACCTGCAGAAAGCGGAAGCACATTAAGGTCGACCCCAGCGGAATGGCGCTATAGACGATCCATGTCGGCCATTCGAGGTCGGGTGTGGTTGGTCCTTCGGGAACATCACCGGTATCCCATCCCAGCCAATTGTAAAAGGCGTAATGGAAACCGTTCTCCCAGACGAAATTCGCACCCAGCGTACCGATGATGCCCGTGAACAAGGCCCCCGCCAGCAAGCCGAAGACAATGAATTTGGCCCGGGTTCGGCCTTGCATGCGATTGATCAGCACATCGACACCGACGTGGATACCGGTACGGACGCCATACGCGGCGCCAAATTTGGCCATCCAGACGAACATGATGATGCACAGTTCCTGCGCCCAACCAAAATTGAGCGACAGCAGCCAGTCCTGCAGGCCGGGAATTTCCACACCCGACAAGTAACGATGCGCGACCGAAACAAAAATGATCGTCGTTGCCGCCCCCATGAGGAAGGTAATCAGCCATTCCTCCAGGTGATCGAGAATCTTCATGGAACACACTCCTCCCTGACTGAAAAAAAGCCCGTTGGTCCGGAACGATCCAACGGGCTGATTTAATTTCTTTCCAACGATCAGAGTTTGTTCGGATCGAAACCGGTTTCCTTATATACCGACTGCAACAGGTCCTTTCCGATCCGCGATTCCATTTTCACATGCACGGGAGCCAACGCTTTCTTGAAAGCCAGCTTCTCCGCAGCGCTAGGTACGTAGACCTGCGTTTTGCCGCTCTTCTTGACCGCTTCCAGATCCTTGTCGTTCTGCTCCTTGGCGATCTTGTTGGCGTATGTAGTGGCTTCCTTCATCGCCGCTTCGAGCTGCCCGCGCACATCGGCCGGCAAGCCTTCCCAGAATTTCTTATTGACCACGACCGCATAGCCAAGATAACCGTGCTCGGTCAAGGTCAGGTGCTTCTGCACCTCGAACATCTTCTGAGTGTACAGATTGGAAATCGGATTCTCGGTACCGTCGACGACGCCGGTTTGCAGGGCTTGATAGACTTCGGAGAAGGCCATGACTTGCGGTAGCGCGCTGAGGGCGCGTATCTGTTCTTCGAGTACTTTCGAAGACTGAATGCGCATCTTCTTGCCTTTTAGATCGGCGGGCGACTTGATCGGCGTATTGGCTGAAAAGGACTTGAAGCCGTTGTCCCAGAAGGCCAGTCCGGTCACGCCTTTGGGCTCGAGTTTTTTGAGCAAGCTAGCGCCGACCGGGCCTTGGGTAACGCGATGCAACTCGTTGTAATTATCAAAAACATAGGGCAGATCAAACAGTTCGAACTCCTTGACCCCCAGGGGACCGAACTTGGCCAGCGACGGAGCAAGCATCTGTACGGCGCCAAGCTGCAGCGCTTCCATTTCCTCCTTGTCTTTGTACAAGGTCGAATTGGCATAGACTTCGACTTTGGCTTTACCCTTGGTCAGTTCGCCGGCACGTTTGGCGAAGTATTCGGCAGCCAGACCTTTGGGCGTGTCATGCGCCACTACGTGACTGAACTTGATGACAATCGGCTGTTGCGCCAGAGTGGTCAACGGAGCCGCCGTCAAAGCGCAGGCGGCCATACCGAACAATAACTTGGACAATTTCATTTTTTTGTCTCCTCCACGAACCCTTGGTTGAAGTTTGGCTGGTACTGTACTACGGCGGGCCATGATACTAGGAAAAGTGGGCGGCACCATTGTGGAAATCCGTAATGTTCGACCGACAAAATCGCCCGACCATCGACATTAGCCTTCTTTTGACTTACAAATCATCGTTTGTCGACGTTCTGCCATGCTTGCGAAAAATGGGTAAGGCCAAGTTTGATGAATGAGGCATCGATCAGCCCGTACTACGAACCCCGGCCGACGGGCTCGCTGAAGTGGTCGAACTGGTATCTGTCACTACTGCGGCTGGCAGTCGGCCTGCTCTTCGTTCTGTTGATTGCCCTGCTTTGGCTGTTGAACCGTCAGGGAACCGATGAGCAGCGCGCCACGTTGATCGCCGACGTGTTGTGGATCGAGCAAAGCCTGCGTTTCAATCTCGACAGCAATGCCGAACAATTGCATCAATTGGCGCTCGATCTGTCCTTGGCGCGAAAAAGAAGCGAGATGTTCGATCTCCGTGCACGACACATCCTCAAGAACAACAAGGAAATCATGCAGTTGATCTGGCTAGATGCCGCTGCGCGGACCCTGCACGGCATGCCGACGCGAGCCTTCTCACGCGGCGATGAGGACTCAGTTGGCAACGGTCCGGTTAGTCGATCGCTCAACTTGGCCCGGCTAGGCAAACCCATCTATCGCGAGATGTATCTGGCCGATGGGGAAGCCCGTTTCGAGGTTTATGTGCCGCTCTTCGCCAGTCAACGGTTCCAGGGAGCCCTGGTCGCCATCTATTCCGTTCCAGCGTTGCTGCAACAACAGGTGCCGTGGTGGTTCGCCGAGAAATACCAGGTACGCGTGGTCGATGCCAATGGCGGGCTGCTGGCCACAAAATCGAAAATCGATGCTTTACCAACCACCCTCAGCTATACGGTGGCTCTCGATCCGCCAGGCTACGGTGCGTTGATGCAGATCACCGCCTACCGCGGCGAAGGCAATCTGGCGCAAACGTTGATCGCAACGCTGATCCTGATTCTCGCCGCAGCGGTATTCTGGAGCCTGTGGGCCGTACGTGGATCAATACAGCGCCGCCTGACCGCGGAACAGGCGCTGCGCGCCGAATATGCGTTTCGGAAATCGATGGAAGATTCGCTGGTGGTGGGCATGCGGGCCCGCGACCTACAGGGCCGTATCACCTACGCCAATCCGGCCTTTCTGAAGATGGTCGGCTACACCGCCGAAGAGTTGATCGGACGATCCCCACCAATGCCGTACTGGGCGCCCGAGGAAATGGAGCGGACGCTGCAATTGCATAACAATGTTCTGCAGGGTAACGCCTCGGACCAAGGATTTGAAATCCCTTTGATGCACCGCAACGGCAAGCGTTTCGACGCCTTGATCTACGAAGCGCCGCTGATCGGCGCCGATGGCCGGCAAACCGGCTGGATGGGTTCGATCATCGATGTCACCGAACGTCGTCACGCCGAGGAATTGGCCCGTCAACAACAGGAAAAACTACAAATCACCGCACGCCTGGTGACGATGGGAGAAATGGCCTCGACCCTGGCCCATGAACTGAATCAGCCGCTGGCGGCGATCACCAGTTACAACACCGGCTGTCTGAACAAGCTCGAATCCGGCGACTTCAAGGTCGCCGATCTCAAGGAGGCACTCGGCAAATTGGCGGTACAAGCGCAGCGCGCTGGTCACATCATCCGACGGGTCCATGACTTCGTCCGCAAAAGCGAGCCCAAACTGGGTCGCTGCGACTTGGCGGAGGTCATCGACAACAGTGTCGGTTTCATCGAGGCCACCGCCAAGCGCCATGGCGTGCGCATCGTCCGAAAAATCCAGGGCATGCGACCGGAATTGCTCGCCGACCAAGTGATGCTGGAACAAGTATTGCTCAATCTGATGCGTAATGGCATCGAAGCAATGGGCAATACTCCTCCGACGCAAAGATATCTGACGATCACCCTCGCCCAACGGGATCAACAGATGGAAATTCGGGTCATCGACCGCGGCAGCGGCATTTCGCCGGAAATTGCCGAAAAACTGTTCACCCCTTTGTTTTCAACCAAAGCGGATGGCATGGGGATGGGACTGAATATCTGTCGGTCGATCGTCGAATTTCACCATGGTCGTCTTTGGGTTGAAACCAACCCCGAGGGCGGGAGCCAATTCATCATCACTTTGCCGATTGGTCGCTCATGATTCCTTATGCCTATCTCGTCGACGACGACGACGCCATCCGTGATTCGCTGGGTTGGCTTCTCGAGTCACGCGGTGTCGCCTGCCGGGGCTTCGGCTCGGCGGAAGAATTTCTGGCCACCTGGAACGACACCTTGACCGGCTGCTTGCTGCTCGATATTCGCATGGACGGCATGAGCGGACCGGAACTGTTCGATATCCTCAACGAGCGTGGAAACAAACTGCCAGTGATTTTCCTCACCGGTCATGGCGACGTACCGATGGCCGTTTCGGCCCTCAAGAAAGGGGCTTTCGATTTCGTCGAAAAGCCGTGTAATGACAACGAACTGGCTAACCGGGTCATCGAAGCTTTGCGACTGAACGAAAATCAGCGGCTCGCCGCCTCCGGTGCCGATTCGCTCAAGACGTTGATTGACACGTTGACCACCCGCGAAAAGCAAGTGATGGAACGGGTATTGTCCGGCAAATTGAATAAAGTGATCGCCGAGGAACTGCTGATCAGCATGCGAACCGTTGAAGTGCATCGCGCCAATCTATTCGACAAAATGGGAGTGCGTACCGCCGTGGAACTGGCGCAATTGCTCGCCGGCAAGAGCGGAAAGTGAACCGCTCTCTCTTTACCTGGCTCGGCTTTTCCCGGGTCAATCGGGTCGAACCCGGGTGACCAGCCGCAGTTGACGACAACATCCGCCAACACCGGTGCAAGCGTCACGGACAACGTTACCCACACCTGCTGTCTGCAGATGGCGCCAACAATCGCAGCGGTTTAAGCAACCGTGTGACTGCCTTAGCAGCGATCGATAACAAATTTTCATGATTCATGGTATAAGTCGCGGATACTCAGAATAGCCGCATTCAAGGCGTCTCAATGCCATTTGGTTTTTATGTGATCATGGCGGCGCAGTTTTTTTCCGCGCTGGCCGACAACGCCTTGCTGATCGTTGCCATCGCTTTGTTGCGCGAAATCCAGGCGCCGCAAGAATACGAACCGTTGCTGAAGACGTTTTTTACCGTTTCCTACGTCGTCTTGGCAGCTTTCGTCGGCGCTTTCGCCGATTCGATGCCCAAGTGGCGAGTGATGTTCATCAGCAACGGCATAAAAATTATCGGTTGCGCGATGATGTACTGGGATGTGCATCCCTTGTTGGCCTATGCGGTGGTCGGACTCGGCGCCGCCGCCTACTCACCGGCCAAATACGGCATCTTGACCGAATACCTGCCACATCGGCTGTTGGTGGTCGCCAATAGCTGGATCGAAGGATTGACAGTCGGCGCGATCATTCTGGGCGTGGTCATCGGCGGCATTCTGATCAAACCCGATATTGCCAACGCCTTGCTGTCTTTCAATTTTCCGCTGATCGATACTGGCGTGGATACCGTCGGCGAAATGACCATATGTTTCGTCGCCGTGTTTTATCTCCTTGCTGCCATCTTCAACCTCTACGTTCCCGACACCGGTGTCGATCACCGCGTGCTGCATAAAAATCCGCTCTACCTGATCCGCGAATTCAACCACTGCCTAGTCTTGCTCTGGCGCGACCGTCTCGGACAGGTATCGTTGGCGGTGACCACGCTGTTCTGGGGCGCCGGAGCGACGTTGCAGTTCATTGTCATCAAATGGGCGGAGCAGGCCATGCATCTGGATTTGTCGATGTCGAGCCGTCTGCAGGGTGTGGTGGCCATTGGCGTCGCCTTGGGAGCCGTCGGCGCGGCAAAACTGATCACTTTGCGCAAATCAGTACGCGTCATCCCGCTGGGTATCGCCATGGGCATCATCGTGATGGTGATGAACTTCGTACACCACCTCTGGTTGGCGATACCGTTACTGATCCTGGTAGGCGCCATTTCCGGCTTTTTCGTCGTGCCGATGAATGCCCTGCTTCAACACCGCGGTCATATTCTGATGGGGGCGGGCCATTCGATCGCGGTACAGAATTTCAACGAAAACCTGTCCATCCTGGCGATGACCGGCTGTTATTACCTGATGATGCGGTATAACGTGTCGATTTACGCGGTCATCACCCTCTTCGGGCTGTTCGTCAGCGGCATGATGTACTGGGTAAAACGATTGCATGAAGCGAATCAACGGCAACAAGACGACGTGATCCATCTGGAAGATTCGGCATCGCATTAAGGCCTCCATGGCCCACTCGGCCTGCTCTGGCAGGCATCGAAATTTTTTCTGTCCGCGTGTGAACGGCGGCCTGGAGACAGGCCACCAGCGATGGCCCGCCAGCGAATCGACCGTCCCGACGCCAGAGTGGCGGCGGTGGTACAATCTCCGGCTCGAATTTTTACCCACTGTTTTATAGGAGACTGAGGTGCTGATCAGCCCCGCTTACGCGCAATCGGCAGCCGCCGACCCCACCGGTGGTTTCATGCAGTTGCTGCCGATCATATTGATGTTCGTAGTCCTGTACTTTCTGATGATCCGTCCGCAAATGAAACGCGCCAAGGAACACAAGGCGTTGCTCGAAGCGCTCAACAAAGGCGATGAAGTGGTTGCCGGCGGGGGAATCGCCGGGCGGATCACCAAAGTCAGTGACAATTTCATCACGCTCGAAATCGCCAACGCCGTTGAAATCCAAGTCCAGAAACAGGCGGTTTCCCTGGTTCTGCCCAAAGGGACGCTGAAATCACTTTAATTGTGTCGGGGATTCACCCTCCTCACCGACTTTGCCTTCTTCGATCAGCACGTCACCATGAACCGATACCCGCTCTGGAAGTATCTTACCGTCGCCATCGCGCTGTTGCTGGGCCTGATCTACACCTTGCCGAATTTTTTTGGCGAGTCGCCGGCGGTCCAGGTTTCCAGCTCCAAGGCGACGATCAAGATCGATGACAAAACGCGCGAACGTGTGGCCACGACCCTGCAGTCGGCCGGGATCGAAGCCAACGGCATTTTTCTCGATCTGAATGGCGTCAAGGTTCGCTTACGCAGTGGTGACGCCCAATTGCAGGCGCGGGACATTCTCGAAAAGCAGTTCAATCCCGATTCGACCAATCCGCAGTATGTCGTCGCCCTGAATCTGCTGTCGAGCTCACCGCAATGGCTGACCAGCCTGCGAGCCTTGCCGATGTATCTGGGCCTCGATTTGCGCGGCGGCGTACACTTCCTGCTGCAAGTGGACATGAAAGGCGCGTTGACCAAACGGCTCGATTCCGTCGCCGGCGATTTGCGCAGCCTGATGCGCGACAAGACCTTGCGTCATGCGGGAATCGCCCGCGAGGGTGAACGGCTGGCGATCCGCTTCCGAGATGCCGAGACGCGTGGCAAAGCACGCGCGGTGATCGAGGACAATCACTCCGATCTGCAATTGCTTGAACAAGGCGAAGGCGAAGATCTCAAATTGCTGGCGACACTGAAACCGGAAGGGATCAAACGTATCCAGGAATTCGCCATCCGGCAGAACATGACCACTCTGCACAACCGGATCAACGAACTCGGAGTCGCCGAACCAGTCATCGCCCAGCAGGGTGCCGATCGGGTGGTGGTGCAGCTGCCGGGCGTGCAGGATACCGCCAAAGCCAAGGACTTGCTCGGTCGCACCGCGACCCTCGAGATCCGTATGGTCGATGAAACACCCGGTGCTCTCGAGGCGGCGCAAGCGGGGCAGGTGCCGTTCGGCGCCGAACTTTACGTCGAACGCGGCGGTCTGCCGCTGCTGGTCAAAAAACAGGTGGTACTCACTGGCGACCGTCTCACCGACGCGCAACCGGGCTTCGACAACCAGACGCACGAACCGGCCGTCCATTTGACGCTCGATTCCGCCGGCGCGCGTATTTTCAAGGATGTCACCCGCGACAACGTCGGCAAGCGGATGGCGATCCTGTTGATCGAAAAAGGTAAAGGCGAAGTGGTCACCGCGCCGGTGATCCGTACCGAAATCGGCGGTGGACGAGTGCAGATCTCCGGCCGGATGAGCACCATGGAAGCCAACGACACCGCCCTGCTGTTGCGCGCCGGTTCTCTGGCGGCCCCAATGGAAATCATTGAAGAACGAACGATCGGTCCGAGTCTGGGCGCTGAAAACATCAAGAAGGGTTTTCATTCGACGATGTGGGGCTTCGCGGCGATTGCCGCGTTCATGATCGCCTATTACGTGTTGTTCGGATTGGTGTCGGTGTTGGCGTTGGCGGCCAACCTGCTCTTCCTGGTCGCCCTGCTCTCGTTGTTGCAGGCCACCTTGACGCTACCCGGCATCGCCGCCATCGCCTTGACGCTCGGCATGGCCATCGACGCCAACGTGCTGATCAATGAACGGATTCGTGAGGAATTACGCAACGGCTCATCGCCTCAGGCGGCGATCCATACCGGTTACGAGCGCGCTTTTGGCACCATCCTTGACTCCAACATCACCACCTTGATCGCCGGTATCGCCTTGCTGATCTTCGGGTCCGGCCCGGTACGTGGCTTCGCGGTGGTGCATTGTCTCGGCATCCTGACATCCCTTTTCTCGGCAGTGGTGGTTTCACGCGCGTTGATCAACCTCATTTATGGTCGCCGTCGCAAGGTTGAATCGCTGTCCATCGGACAAGTCTGGAAACCCGGCAACCCTGTTGCTACTCATTAAGGACGCTCGGCCATGGAATTTTTTCGGATTCGCAAAGACATTCCGTTCATGCGTCATGCCTTGACCTTCAACGTCATTTCGCTGATCACGTTTCTGCTGGCAGTTTTTTTTCTAGTAACTCGCGGCTTGCACCTTTCGGTCGAGTTCACCGGTGGCACGCTGATCGAAATCAATTACCCGCAAGCCGCCAATCTAGAAAATGTCCGTAATGGTCTCGGCAAAGCGGGGTTCACCGATTTTTCGGTACAAAATTTCGGCTCCAGTCAGGACGTATTGATCCGTCTGCCGCTGAAAGCCGAACAGAATACGGCCAAGATCGGTGAGTCCGTGCTTCAAGCACTGGCCAGCGAGGCCCCCGGCGCGAATTTGCGGCGCGTTGAATTCGTCGGACCTCAGGTCGGTCGGGAACTCGCCGAGAACGGTGCGCTGGCCTTGCTGCTGGTGGTCATCGGCATCGTCGTTTACCTGGCCTTTCGTTTCGAATGGCGCTTTTCGGTATCGGCGATCATCGCCAACCTCCACGACGTGATCATCATTCTCGGTTTCTTCGCCTTCTTCCAGTGGGAATTCTCGTTGTCGGTGCTGGCCGCCGTGCTGGCTGTACTCGGCTATTCGGTCAACGAGTCGGTGGTGGTCTTCGACAGGGTGCGGGAAACCTTCAAAAAGTCACGCGGGCTGAGCACTTCGCAAGTCCTCGATCACGCGATCACCAGTACCATCTCGCGGACGATCATCACCCACGGGTCTACGCAATTGATGGTCCTGTCGATGCTGATTTTCGGCGGCGAGACCCTCTACTACTTCGCGCTGGCGCTGACCATCGGCATCTGTTTCGGCATCTACTCCTCGGTACTGGTGGCCAGTCCGCTGGTGATGTGGCTAGGTGTTTCACGCGAACAATTTGTCAGACCGAAGAAAGGCATCGAAGGCGCCAATAGCGATGGAGCGGTCGTCTGACCTCACCTTATCCGCAGGATTGAACAGCGTCACGGCAGGATTGGCGAATCGCTCGAGCGGATACGGTACGGTTGAGCTTGAAGGTAACCTGCTAAATGGGCTAAAATAGCCGGCTTTATTTTCCCAACAATTGTGGAGTAACGATCATGGCGCGTGTTTGCCAGGTGACGGGCAAAGGCCCGATGGTTGGAAACAATGTTTCCCATGCCAACAACAGAACGAAGCGACGCTTCCTGCCGAATCTGCAATACCGCCGTTTCTGGATCGAAAGCGAAAATCGCTGGCTGCGTTTGCGTGTGTCCAATGCCGGTTTGCGGACCATCGACAAGAACGGCATCGAAGTAGTGCTTGCCGATTTGCGGGCGCGCGGCGAGATCTAATCAGGAGAACGGAGATGCGTGACAAAATCAAGCTTGAATCGACCGCCGGTACGGGCCACTTTTACACGACGACTAAAAACAAAAAGACCATGCCAAGCAAAATGGAAATCAAGAAATATGATCCAAAAGCTCGTAAGCATGTGATTTACAAGGAAATCAAGCTTCGCTGACCTTCTTGCGACCGCCGAGAAGCGGTTTTGTTTTCAGGGCCAGAGGGACCACAACTACGCCGTGGCCGGGCGCCTTCTTGCGACCGCCGAGAAGCGGTTTTTTTTCAGTCCAACAAGTCATGGCGGCGTCTCGGCAAACGCCGTCATGTTTTGATGTCTTCCCTGCCTCCTTCTCTTCTGCTCGCGTCTTTATTTCTCCGCCGTCACCAACCGCCTGGCAACGACGCCTTGCGCAAGAATTGCCAATGCGTCCAATGATTCTTCCCAGCCTAGACAGGCATCGGTAATGCTCATGCCGTATTCAAGTGGCTTGGCCGGCACGAGATCCTGCCTGCCTTCGACCAGATGCGACTCGATCATCATGCCGATGATCCGTTCCTCGCCAGCCGCCAGTTGAGCGGCGGCATTCTTGACGACAGAGATCTGTTCCTTGAAGCGCTTATTGCTGTTGGCATGCGAAGCGTCGATCATCAATCGGGCAGCCAAGCCTGCGGCAGCAATTTCCTTGCATGCTGCATCGACGTGCGGGGCGTCGTAATTGGGTTCGCGACCGCCGCGCAGGATGACGTGGCAATCCTCGTTACCGGCGGTTGAGACGATCGCCGAGTGACCGGCCTTGGTCACCGACAGGAAATGATGTGGCGCATGCGCGGCGCGAATGGCGTCGATGGCAATTCGGATGTTGCCGTCAGTGCCATTCTTGAAACCCACCGGACACGACAATCCCGAAGCGAGTTCACGATGGACCTGTGATTCCGTCGTACGCGCACCGATCGCGCCCCAAGCGATCAAATCAGCGGTGTATTGCGGCGTAATGGTATCGAGAAACTCGGTGGCGCAAGGCAAGCCCATATCATTGATTTCCAACAACAGGCCGCGCGCGAGACGTAATCCCTCATTGATCCGGAAGCTATTGTCCAATCGTGGATCGTTGATCAGCCCTTTCCAGCCGACGGTGGTGCGCGGCTTTTCGAAATAGACCCGCATCACGATCAGCAAATCATTCTGCCAGCGCTGCGCTTCCTTCTGCAAACGTCTGGCGTAGTCGATCGCCGAGTCCACGTCATGGATCGAACAAGGACCGATCACCACCAGCAGTCGATCGTCGGCGCCATGCAGGATACGGTGGATGTCCTGCCGAGCGTTATAAGTGGTCAGCGCGGCCCGCACTCCGACCGGGAACTCGCGAAAAACATGGGCTGGCGGGACCAGTTCCTTGATCTCACGAATCCGAACGTCATCGGTCGTTGGTTTGCTCTGCAAGGTCATTGCTCTTTCTCCTGATTGCTCTGCTGATCATCTCCGGCGGGTCAAAACAGGTGCGGCACGGCTTGATGACAAATCGGCGCTGCCGGAAAAACCGCGCATTCTAAATGAAATGACGGGTCGATTGTGCGCTGCAGTATGAACTTTTCAATCGTAAATGGCTTGCGAGAAGCCATGGCCCAATTCAGAATCGATCTTTTATCGATTCCATCCTCAGAATGAGCATGCAATCAGTCTGGCATTACGAACATCATATCCACGCAATTGACGCGGCTTACGTACGCCGGCAATTGGCGGCGGTTCACCTGATCGTAGAACATGGACGCGTGGCAATCGTCGATACCGGCAGCAAAGACGCCCTGAAACCGACACTGTCGGCGTTGGCGCAACTCGGTCTCACCGCGGATGCGGTCGATTACGTCATCCTGACCCACATTCACCTCGACCATGCCGGTGGCGCCGGTCTGATGATGCAGACCTTCCCGCAGGCTCGCCTGGTCGTTCATCCGCGCGGCGCGGCGCATATGGTCGATCCAACGAAATTGGTCGCCGGAGTGATTCAAGTTTATGGTGAAGAAGCCTTTCGCCGTCTATACGGAGAAATTCTGCCGATTGACGAACGACGGATCATCAAAGCCTGCGATGGACTCGTGCTGTCGCTCGCGGGTCGCGAATTGCTTTGCATCGATACCCCGGGGCACGCCCGTCATCATCTCGCCCTCGTCGATAGCCGAAGTCACAGCGTGTTTACTGGCGACATTTTCGGCATGTCATATCGCGAACTCGATACCGATGACCGGCAGTTCCTTTTTCCCACCACTTCACCGGTTCAATTCGATCCTCAGGCGATGCACGCCTCGATCGATCGGGTGATGGCCTTTCAACCGCAGCGGGTCTATCTCACCCACTTCAGCCAGCTCGTTGATGTCAGACGACAGGCCGATCAGCTGCATCGTTTGGTCGATGCGCATGTCGCCATCGCCGAAAGAGAAAAAGACGCCGGGGATCAACGTCATCAGCGCTTGCAAACCGCGCTTGCGGCGATGCTTCTCGATGAAATTCACGCCTTCGGTTGCCGCTTGTCACGCGACGCCGCGTGGGCCGTTATCGCCAGCGATGTCGAGTTGAACGCGCAAGGATTGGCGGTTTGGCTTGATTCGGGCCACTGATGTCTGATCCGGATGAGTGTCGCAGCCGACTTGCAGCCAGCCGTTCTTCATTGCTTGCGCTGGACGACCCGGCTGATCTTTTTTCTTCTCTGTCCCATGCGACCCGCTTGAACCAGCCTTGCCCTCCACTTGATTGACTATCGATGCCAGACGACCCTGACCACTCGCGATACGCAAACAATAACGATCCTGTGCAAATCCGCGGTGCCTGCCCACACGATTGTCCGGATACCTGTGCTCTCGACATAAGCGTCGTCGAAGGACGCGTCGTCAAAGTTGCCGGGGCCAGCGATCACCCTCCGACAGCCGGCGTGCTGTGTACCAAGGTCGCTTACTACCCCGAACGGATTTACCATCCCGATCGCCTGCTCTATCCGCAGCGCCGTATCGGCGCCAAGGGTCCGGGTGCCCGGTTCGAGCGCATTACCTGGGACGAGGCGCTGTCGACGATCGCCGGACGTTTCCAGGAAATCATGGCGCAGAATGGGGCTGAAGCCATCGTTCCCTACAGCTACGCCGGCAATTCCGGGCTGCTTGGCTACGGCTCGATGGACCGACGTTTTTTTCATCGTCTAGGTGCCTCGCAGCTCGACCGGACAATTTGCGCCAGCGCCGGCGCCGCCGGTTATTGGGCGACGGTCGGCGCCAGTATCGGCTTCGACGCCGAAAATGTCGTCGAAGCCAGCGTGATTCTGCTGTGGGGCAGCAACAGTATCGTTTCCAACCTGCACTTCTGGCGCCTGGCACAGCAGGCCCGGCGTCGCGGCGCCCGGCTGATCGCCATCGACCCATATCGCACGGCAACCGCCGACAAATGCGACCAGCACATCGCGCCACTGCCCGGAACCGACAGCGCGCTGGCGTTGGGGATGATGCATGTGCTGATCCGCGACGATTGGCTCGATCACGATTACATCCAACAGTACACCCTGGGGTTTTCGGCACTCGCGGAACGCGTGCAAGCCTATCCGCCGGCGCGCGTTGCCGCAATCTGCGGCATTCGCGAAAGTGAAATCGAAGAGCTGGCGCACGCTTACGGCAGCGGCAAACCCGCGGCCATCCGCACCAATTACGGCATCAACCGGACCGCTGGCGGCGGCATGGCCTTGCGCACCCTGGCCTGTCTGCCGGCGTTGACCGGCGCGTGGCGGCACCCGGCCGGTGGCATTCTGCTCTCCACTTCCGGCAATTACCCCGTGGCGACCGCAACGCTTGAACGGCCGGATTTGCTGCCATCACCGGCGCCACGAACGATCAACATGAGTACCATCGGCCACGACCTGCTCAACGCGCAGCCGCCGATCAAGGCGCTCATGGTGTACAACAGCAATCCGGTTGCCGTCGCGCCGCAGGCGGGCGAGGTGGTGCGCGGTTTTGCCCGCGACGACCTGTTCACCGTCGTACATGACCTGTTCCAGACCGACACCGCCGACTACGCCGACATCCTGTTGCCTGCCCCCAGCCACATGGAGCAGCTCGATATCCACAAGTCCTACGGACATCTATACCTGCAAGTCAACCGCCCGGCAATCGCCCTGCGCGGCGAAGCGCTGCCGAATACCGAACTCTTCCGCCGTTTGGCGCAAAAAATGGGTTTCCAAGAACCATGCCTCACCGACAGCGACGAAACTCTTTGTCGACAAGCGCTTAACTGGAGTGATCCGCGCCTGGCCGGCCTATCTTGGGACCAACTCAAACACGACGGTCACGCCCGTCTCAAGCTGCCAACGAACAGGGCTCCGTTCGCCAACGGCGGCTTCCTCACCCCTTCCGGCAAATGCGAGTTTTACAGCACAGCGATGGCGCAAGCCGGGCTCGATCCCTTACCCGACTTCATTCCACCGCGGGAATGGCGAGACAGCGCCCTGGCCCGCGAATTTCCGCTGGCTTTGCTCACCCCGCCGGCGCGCAACTTTCTGAACACCAGTTTCGCCAATTCGGCACGCTTTCTGGCGCAGGAGGAATCGCCAACGGTGCAATTGAATCCGATCGACGCCGCCACCCGCGGTATTGCCAACGGCGCGCCAGTGCGCGTTTTCAACCACCGTGGCGAATTTCAGGTGCGAGCGGTGATCAGCGATCGTGTACGGCCAGGAGTCGCCGTCGCCACTTCGATCTGGTGGCGCAAGCTCTCTCCGGATGGTCGAAACTGTAACGAAGTCACTAGCCAGGCACTGACCGATATCGGCGGCGGAGCGACCTTTTATGATTGTCTGGTCGAAATCGGCACAATCCAGCTTTGAGCTGTTTCAACCCACCACGCTACCTCGTAGCCGTTTCAAATCGGTGAGGGACTTCGGCTTATTTGACTGGCACTCCAAGTAGCTGCGCCCTGCCGGGCGCACCAAAAAAAGACGCCCGCGGTTGCGGGCGTCGACACTTGAGCAAACCGGGTTTTTGTCAAGCTTTCAGAGCCACCAGCACCTCATCGAGCATTTTCTTGGCATCGCCGAAGAGCATGCGGTTGTTTTCCTTGTAGAACAAAGGATTATCTACGCCAGCGTAGCCCGAGGCCATGCTGCGCTTCATCACGATCGAGGTTTTCGCTTTCCACACTTCAAGTACCGGCATGCCGGCGATCGGGCTGCTCGGATCATCCTGTGCCCCCGGGTTGACGATGTCGTTGGCGCCGATGACCATCGCTACGTCGGTTTGCGGGAAGTCGTCGTTCAGCTCGTCCATTTCCATCACGATGTCGTAAGGCACCTTGGCTTCCGCCAGCAGCACGTTCATGTGTCCCGGCATGCGCCCGGCCACCGGATGGATGCCGAAACGGACATTGACTCCCTTGTCACGCAGCAGACGGGTAATTTCGTATACCGTATGCTGCGCCTGCGCCACCGCCATACCATAGCCGGGAACGATGATCACGTTCTTGGCCTCGCGGAGCAACTCGGCGGTTTCCGGCGCGCTGATCGGCACCACTTCGCCAGCCGGCTGTCCCGCACCGGGCAGGGCGGGCGAGCCGCCGGTGGTTCCGAAACCACCGGCGATGACGCTGATGAAGTGGCGATTCATCGCCGCGCACATGATGTAGGAAAGAATCGCGCCACTCGACCCGACCAGAGCGCCAGTGACGATCAGCAGGTCGTTGGAGAGCATGAAACCGGTCGCCGCCGCCGCCCAGCCGGAATAGCTGTTGAGCATCGACACCACCACCGGCATGTCGGCGCCACCGATGGCCATCACCATATGCACGCCGAACAACAGCGCGATGACGGTCATCACCACCAGTGGCGTCATACCGTCGCTGATGCTGTGCGCATTGAGGAACTCGCGCCCGTAGTAGATGACCACCAGCAGACCCACCAGATTGATCCAGTGGCGGGCGGGCAGGAGCAGCGGGTTGCCGGAAATCTTGCCGGAGAGCTTGCCAAAGGCGATCACCGAACCGGAGAAGGTCACGGCGCCGATCAGGATGCCGACGTAGATTTCGACTTCATGAATCGCTTTTTCCGCGCCGGACATGTTGGTCGAAGCACCGGGATCGATGTAGTTGGCGAAGCCAACCAGCATTGCCGCCAAACCGACCATGCTGTGCATCAGAGCAACCAGTTCGGGCATCTGCGTCATCTGCACGGTACGGGCGGCGTAGAGGCCGATCGTCGCGCCGACGAGCATTGCCGCGACGATCCAGCCGTAGCCGGCGGCACCGACGCGGGGGCCGAAGACCGTCGCCAGAACGGCGATGGTCATGCCGATGATGCCGTAAAGGTTGCCGCGGCGGGCGGTTTCCTGGTTGCTCAAGCCACCAAGACAAAGAATGAAGAGAATCGTCGCTCCGAGATAGGAGACGGTTGCCAGACTTGCGGACATCTTGTGACCTCCTATTTGCGGAACATGGCCAGCATGCGCTGGGTGACGGCGAAACCACCGAACATGTTGATCGTTGCCAGAACGATCGCGCCGACGGCAAGCCAGCGGATCCAGCCATCGGGACGTTCAAGGCCACCCATGTCCATCGTCGGCGCGATCTGTACCAGGGCGCCGATGGCAATGATGCTGCTGATCGCGTTGGTGACACTCATCAGCGGAGTGTGCAAGGCCGGCTTGACGTTCCAGACCACCATGTAGCCAATGAAGCACGCCAGCACGAAAACGGTGAAGTGTCCGAGGAAGGCGGGCGGCGCGTAAGCGCCGACGAACCAGAAAAACACCGCGGCAACGGCAAACAATCCGGCCATCGGTCCGCTGGACATCGGCTTGCTGTCGCCACCGTGACCGTGCGACTTGCTTGGCGTCGCCACCGGCTTTGCCGCGGGCTGGACGACCGCGGGCGCGGCCGAGAGTTTCGGCGCCGGCGGCGGCCAGGTGATCGTTCCGTCCTTGATGACCGTCGTGCCGCGCAGCACCTCGTCTTCCATGTTGACGTCGATGATGCCGTCCTTGGTCTTGCACAATTCCTCGGTCAGCCGCAGCAAATTGGTGGCGTAGAGCGTGCTGGACTGTTTGGCCAGACGGCTGGGCAAGTCGCTGTAGCCGATGATCGTCACGCCGTGCTTGACGGTGACCGTTCCCGGTTCGGTCAATTCGCAGTTGCCACCCTGTTCGGCGGCCATGTCGACGATGACGCTGCCCGGCTTCATCGACTGGACCATTTCGGCGGTGATCAGCTTCGGCGCAGGTTTGCCGGGAATCAGCGCGGTAGTGATGATGATGTCGACGTCCTTGGCCTGCTTGGCGAACACTTCGCGTTGCGCCTTCTGGAAACCCTCGCTCATCACCTTGGCGTAACCGCCAACCCCGGAGCCTTCTTCCTGGTAATCGACGGTAACGAATTCGCCCCCCATCGATTTGACCTGATCGCCGACCTCCGGACGGGTATCGTTAGCGCGGACCACCGCCCCCAGACCGGACGCGGCGCCGATCGCCGCCAGACCGGCGACGCCGGCACCGATGACGAAGACCTTGGCTGGCGGCACCTTGCCGGCGGCGGTGATCTGACCGGTAAAGAAACGCCCGAAGTGATGCGCCGCTTCAATGACGGCGCGATAACCGGCGATGTTGGCCATCGAGCTGAGGGCGTCGAGCTTCTGCGCCCGCGAAATGCGCGGCACGCTGTCCATCGCCAACACGGTCACCTTGCGCACGGCAAGTTGCTGCAACAGTTCAGGGTTTTGCGCCGGCCAGATGAAGCTGACCAGCGTCGTTCCCGGACGGATTTGCGCCACCTCTTCGAGCGAAGGTCCCCGCACCTTGAAGACGATGTCCGCTTTCGCCCACAGTTCGGCCGCAGTGCCGGCGATCTCCGCGCCGGCGGCGCGGTATGCCTCGTCGGAAATATTGGCCAGATCGCCAGCACCCGACTCGACGATGACGGGAAAGCCAAGTTTTATCAATTTTTCAATGACTTCTGGTACGGTAGCTACCCGTTTTTCACCGGCGGCCACCTCCTTTGGAACCCCAATTGTCAGCGCCATTCAGTCCTCCATGAATTCATTTCGTTAGTATCAGTTTCGAGAAAAGCCGCTTTGCCAAACGCGGAGTCCATCTTGCGGCCAATGCAAGAAAGCCTTTGCCAAGCACAAAATTCGAAAAACCCGCCTCACGCCCATCGCGGTTGACCGGAAGAATTTCCGACTAACTCCCCATCCAGCCTGATGGTAAGGAGCCTGCCCCTCTCAAATGCGGTCGCAGCTTACCACAAGCTCACCACGGACTTTACCACGTAACCTCGCGGCGTCGGCACAGACGGCAACCCAGGCTTACGCGACGGTCCGCTCGCCGCCAGCAACCGTCTGCCGACCTGTCGCGGAGGTTGGCGGCGGCGCGACAAAATCCTCCTGGCTGGTCTCGCTTGACTTTCCCGCAGACTAATCAGGCAGCCGTTTGGGTCGGCCATTTGCCGCCAGAAGCCATCCACAATCGCCCTTTGTCCTTTCGACGCAACGGTTACGCACGCCGCCGCACCCTTTTGGTGCGGTGCAACATCTTGAATAGTCGGTTCATTGAGCGTATAGTCGCCCGTCCCCCAATTGACCTGTTCCGGGCTGCGCGACCGGTTGAAGACCGGTTTAGCCGAGATTGACGGCAAAGTGTCTGGTCGGGGCAAGATTTTGATTTGAGAGGATTCGAGCGTGATGGATTCGTCCGTACCTGAAGAGCAGGGTTTATACCACCCAGCCCACGAGCACGACGCCTGTGGCGTCGGTTTTGTCGCGCACATCCGGGGCCAGAAGAGTCACTCGATCATCGAGAACGGGCTGTTGATCCTGAAGAACCTCGACCATCGCGGCGCTGTCGGCGCCGATCCGTTGATGGGCGATGGTGCCGGGATATTGATCCAGATACCCGACCAGTTTTTCCGCGAGGAAATGGACAAGGTTGGCGTGCAATTGCCGCCACTCGGCGACTATGGTGTCGGGATGGTCTTCTTGCCCAAGGAATCGGCCTCACGCCTGGCCTGCCAGGAGGAAATCGAGCGCGCCGTGCGCGCCGAACAGCAGGTGGTTCTCGGCTGGCGCGACGTGCCGATCGATCACGATCTGCCGATGTCGCCGGCGGTGCGCGCCCGCGAGCCGGTGATTCGGCAAGTATTCATCGGCCGCGGTCCGGACATCATGGTCACCGATGCGCTGGAGCGCAAACTGTATGTCATCCGTCGGCGTGCCGCCAACGCCATCCTGGCGCTGGGTCTCAAGCACAGCAAGGAGTTCTACCAACCGTCGCTCTCGGCGCGAACGGTGGTGTACAAGGGCTTGCTGCTTGCCGATCAAGTCGGCGAATACTATAAGGATCTGCAGGATCCGCGCTGTATGTCGGCGATGGCGCTGGTTCATCAGCGTTTTTCGACCAATACTTTCCCGACCTGGAAGCTTGCCCATCCGTTCCGGATGATCGCCCACAATGGTGAGATCAACACCTTGCGCGGCAACTACAACTGGATGCGCGCCCGCGAGAAAGGCACGTGGTCGCCCATGCTCGGCGCTGACCTCGAAAAAATCTGGCCGTTGATCTATCCCGGTCAATCGGACTCCGCGTCTTTCGACAATGCGCTCGAACTGTTGGTGATGGGTGGTTACTCGCTGGCGCATGCGATGATGATGCTGATCCCCGAGGCCTGGGAATCGCACACGCTGATGGACGAAAAGCGCAGCGCCTTCTATAAGTACCACGCGGCGATGATGGAACCCTGGGACGGTCCAGCGGCGGTGGCGTTCACCGACGGACGCCAGATCGGCGCCACCCTCGATCGCAACGGCCTGCGCCCGGCTCGCTATCTGGTGACCGATGACGATCTGGTCGTGATGGCTTCGGAAGCGGGCGTCCTGCCGATCCCTGAAGAACGGATCGTCAAGAAGTGGCGGTTGCAGCCGGGAAAAATGTTTCTCATCGACCTCGATCAAGGGCGGATCATCGACGACCTCGAATTGAAGGAGACGCTGTCGCTGACCAAGCCTTACCAGGATTGGCTCAGCCGGATCAACATTAAGCTCGACGATTTGTCATCGCCCAGTACCGCTGGCGCCGCGCCAGGCTATCCGGCGTCGTTGCTCGACCGGCAGCAGGCGTTCGGCTACAGCCAGGAAGACATCAAGTTCATCCTCGAGCCAATGGCCTCCTCCGGCGAAGAGGCCACCGGCTCGATGGGCAATGACTCGCCGCTGGCAGTGCTGTCCAATCGCAGCAAGCCGCTGTTCAACTACTTCCGGCAGTTGTTCGCGCAGGTCACCAATCCACCAATCGACCCGATTCGTGAGCAATTGGTGATGTCGCTGGTCTCGTTCATCGGGCCCAAACCGAACCTGTTGGGAATCAACGAAATCAATCCGCCTTACCGGCTCGAAGTCGCCCAGCCGGTGCTCGATTTCGACAACATGGCCAAGCTGCGGCGGATCGCCGCTTACACCGGCAACAAGTTCCATTCGGCCGAACTCGACATCTGCTATCCGCTGGCCTGGGGTAATGAAGGCGTCGAAGCACGTCTGGCATCGCTGTGCGCGGAAGCCGAGGACCACGTCTATCGCGGCTCGAGCATCCTGATCGTTTCCGACCGCCGTCTCGATAAGGAGAACGTGGCGATTCCTGCCCTGCTGGCAACGTCCGCCATTCATCAGCATCTGGTCGCCAAGGGGCTGCGCACCCGCGTTGGTCTGGTCGTCGAAACCGGCGCCGCGCGCGAAACACACCATTTCGCCGTCCTCGCCGGCTTCGGCGCCGAAGCGGTCCATCCCTACCTGGCACTCGAAACGTTACAGCAGATGGCCGGCGGCGATCCGGAAAAATCCGCCAAGTCGATCAAACACTTCATCAAAGGAGTCGGCAAGGGGCTGTTGAAAGTGATGTCCAAGATGGGCATTTCGACCTACATGTCCTACACCGGCGCGCAGATTTTCGAAGCCATCGGCCTGCAGAAGCAGATGGTCGACAAATATTTCACCGGCACTTCGACGCAGGTCGAAGGGATCGGGGTCTTCGAAGTCATGGAAGAGGCGATCCGTTTGCACAAGCAGGCGTTTGGCGACGATCCGGTCCTGGCGACCATGCTCGACGCCGGCGGCGAATACGCGTATCGGATTCGGGGCGAGGAGCATATGTGGACCCCGGATGCGATCGCCAAGCTACAACACGCGACCCGCAGCGGCAAATACGACACCTACAAGGATTACGCCACCCTGATCAACGATCAGACCCGCAGGCACATGACCTTGCGCGGCCTCTTCCAGCTCAAGCCCATCGGGCCGGCCGTGCCGCTCGACGAAGTCGAACCGGCCAAGGAGATCGTCAAGCGCTTCACCACCGGCGCAATGTCGCTCGGCTCGATTTCGACCGAGGCGCACAGCACGCTGGCAATCGCCATGAACCGGCTCGGTGGCAAGTCGAACACCGGCGAAGGGGGCGAGGACCCGGCGCGCTTCAAGGTGCTCAAGGGCGACGAGAAGCTTTCCGATGTCGTCGGCCGCTCGCGTATCGAACGTGATTACACGCTGCAACCCGGTGACAGCCTGCGCTCGGCGATCAAGCAAGTCGCCTCCGGCCGTTTCGGGGTGACCACCGAGTATCTGGTCAATGCCGACCAAATCCAGATCAAGATGGCGCAAGGCGCCAAGCCTGGCGAAGGCGGTCAGCTTCCCGGACACAAGGTGTCGGAATACATCGGCTTCCTGCGGCATTCGGTGCCGGGGGTCGGTCTGATTTCGCCGCCGCCGCATCACGACATCTACTCGATCGAAGATCTCGCGCAACTGATCCACGACCTGAAAAGCACCAACCCCAAGGCCTCGATCAGTGTCAAGCTGGTTTCCGAAGTCGGCGTAGGCACGGTTGCCGCCGGGGTCACCAAGGCCAAGGCCGACCACCTGGTGATCGCCGGTCATGACGGCGGCACCGGCGCCAGTCCGCAGTCGTCGATCAAGCATGCCGGCTCGCCATGGGAACTTGGCTTGGCCGAAACGCAGCAGACGCTGGTCATCAACCGACTGCGCGGCCGCGTTCGCGTCCAGGTCGATGGCCAGATGAAGACTGGTCGCGATGTGTTGATCGGCGCGCTGCTCGGTGCCGACGAATTCGGTTTCGCCACCGCGCCGCTGGTCGTCGAAGGCTGCATCATGATGCGCAAATGCCATCTCAACACCTGCCCGGTCGGCGTCGCCACGCAGGACCCGGTGCTGCGTCGCCGGTTCACCGGCCAGCCTGAACACGTGGTCAATTATTTCTTTTTCGTTGCCGAGGAAGTGCGTGAATTGATGGCCGGCCTGGGTATCCGCCGCTTCGACGAATTGATCGGCCGTTGCGATTTGCTCGACATGCAGGCCGGCATCAGCCATTGGAAAGCCAAAGGTCTCGATTACAGCCGGATTTTCCATCGCCCGGCCAATGTCAGCGGCAGTGCCGTTTTCCATTGCGAAGATCAGGATCACGGACTGGCCAAGTCGTTCGACAACCGCTTGATCGAACTGGCCGCAGCCGCCATCGAACGCCGCGAAAAAGTCAATATCAATCTGCCGGTACGCAACATTCACCGCACCGTCGGCGCGATGCTCTCCGGACGCATCGCCGAACGCTACGGTCACGCCGGCCTGCCGGAAGATACCGTGCATATCCAGCTACAGGGAACCGCCGGGCAGGCGTTCGGCGCTTTCCTAGCCCGCGGCGTGACGCTCGAGCTGGTCGGCGAATGCAACGACTATGTCGGCAAGGGCCTATCGGGCGGCCGGATCGTCGTGCGGCCGAACCCGGATTTCCAAGGGGCGTCGCCGAACAACATCATCGTCGGCAACACCGTGCTCTACGGCGCCACCGAAGGCGAAGTCTTCTTCGCCGGCGTTGCCGGTGAGCGTTTCGCGGTGCGAAACTCCGGCGCCACGGCAGTCGTTGAAGGCGTCGGTGATCACGGTTGCGAATACATGACCGGCGGCACGGTCGTCGTTCTCGGCCATACCGGACGCAATTTCGCAGCCGGAATGTCCGGCGGTGTCGCTTACGTCCTTGATGAGGACGGCACGTTCGAAACGCGCTGCAACATGACGCAAGTCTCGCTGGAGCCAGTCGAAGAGGAATTCGCCGCCCGTCAGGGCAGCGACGCTGGTGACGATCTGGAAGAGCACGGCAGGGTCGATGTCCGTCATCTCGGGGTGATCGACGAAGTCCTGCTCAAAGGCTTGCTCGAGAAGCATTGCCAATATACCAACAGCCGGCAGGCCCGTCGCCTGCTCGACGACTGGACCAACGCGCGCGCGCGTTTCGTCAAGATCATGCCGCATGAGTACCGCCGGGCGCTCAAAGAAATGGCGGCGCAAAGGCAACTGGAGGCCGCATAACCATGGGTAAGCCGACTGGATTTCTTGAATACCAGCGCTTGGTCGAAGTCGCTGAACCGGTCGAATCGCGCTTGCGTCACTATCGCGAATTCGTCATCACGCTCACCGACGAACAGGCCCGGGTGCAGGGTGCCCGATGCATGGACTGCGGCATCCCCTTCTGCAACACCGGCTGTCCGGTTAACAACATCATTCCGGACTGGAACGATCTCGTGTATCGGGGCCAGTGGAAACAAGCGTTGACCGTGCTGCATTCGACGAACAATTTTCCCGATTTCACCGGCCGGATTTGTCCGGCGCCGTGCGAAGCCGCCTGCACGCTGAATATCAACACCGAACCGGTCGGCATCAAGTCGATCGAACACGCGATCGTCGACAAAGGCTGGGAAGAAGGATGGATCGTTCCGCAGCCGCCCCAGGTAAAGACCGACAAGCAGGTAGCGGTTGTCGGTTCCGGCCCGGCTGGACTCGCGGCCGCTCAGCAACTGGCCCGCGCCGGCCACCGCGTCGTCGTCTTCGAAAAGAACGACCGGATTGGCGGTCTGCTGCGTTACGGCATTCCCGATTTCAAGTTCGAAAAATCGCATATCGATCGGCGGATCGAGCAAATGACCGCCGAAGGCGTCGAGTTTCGGGTCAATCAATGGGTTGGCGGTGATCGCGCCGACGCCTTGCCGGTGGACCGGTTGGTTTCCGAATTCGACGCCATCATTCTCGCCGGTGGCGCGGAGACACCGCGCGACCTACCGGTTCCCGGCCGGGATCTTGCCGGCGTGCATTTCGCCATGGAATTCCTGCCTCAGCAAAACAAGGTCAACGCCGGCGACACGCTGACCGGGCAGATTCTCGCCACCGACAAACGAGTGGTGGTCATCGGCGGCGGCGACACCGGATCGGACTGCGTCGGAACCAGCAATCGCCACGGCGCCCGTTCGGTGACCCAATTCGAAGTGATGCCCGAACCGCCGGAACAGGAAAACAAAAGCATGACCTGGCCGTATTGGCCGTTGAAACTGCGCACCTCCTCTTCACACCAGGAAGGGTGCATGCGCGATTTCGCGATCTCCACCAAGGAATTCATCGGCGAAAACGGCCAGGTGCGCGCTTTGAAAGTGGTCCGTGTCGAGTGGCAAAACGGCCGGATGAGCGAGATTCCCGGTAGCGAATTCGAAGTGCCGGCCGATTTGGTGTTGCTGGCAATGGGTTTCGTCTCGCCCGTCAAACCGGGTCTGCTTGAGCAACTGGCGGTGGCACTCGACGAGCGCGGCAACGTCAAGGCAACCACGGACGGTCCAGGCTGTTACGCGACCAGCCTGCCGAAAGTGTTCGCCGCCGGCGATATGCGGCGCGGTCAGTCGCTGGTCGTCTGGGCGATTCGCGAAGGTCGGCAATGCGCGCGCGAGGTGGATGCTTTTCTGATGGGCCGTAGCGAATTGCCACGCTGACGCGGCTTTCTGCGCTTTGTGCCGGCAGTTGATCGACAGATGACGGCAAGGCTTTCCCGAGCCTTGCCGTCATTTTCGTTCAGTCCCTGACAACGCCGCGCCGGTTCGCCAGACAGTTCGTCCTTTGTGACATTTTTGCAAAATTTTGCCAATATATCTGAAAGAATATCGTTGAACACGATGGGTGGTCCGGCGCCGGTCGACCCGTCGAACCGCTGCAACCGCTTGCTGGCCAGGCAGGCACCCAACCACTTGTCCGTCAATCGGAGTCTGATTTGATGAATATCGTCATCCTTGCCGCGGGGCAAGGGAAACGCATGCATTCCAACCTGCCGAAAGTGCTACATCCACTCGCCGGCAAAGCCTTGGTGGCACACGTCATCGATACCGCCCGCCTTCTGAAACCGCAGACACTATGTCTGGTCTATGGCCACGGCGGTGAAGCCCTGCAACAGACCATCGTCGCCCCGGACCTGCGCTGGGCCTTGCAAAACCCGCAACACGGCACCGGACATGCGGTGATGCAGGCGTTGCCGCATCTCGGCGATGCGCCAACAACCTTGATCCTCTACGGCGACGTGCCGCTGATCCAGGCGGCGACACTCGAACGACTGTTGCATGCGGCGCGCGACGCCCTGGCCATCCTGACCGTCGAACTCGCCGATCCGACCGGTTACGGACGGATCGTCCGCGACGCCGCCGGTGAAGTGTTACGCATTGTCGAGCAGCGCGATGCCAGCGCCGAGGAACGGGCAATCCACGAAATCAATACCGGCATCATCGCCCTGCCGACCACTCGTCTGGCCGAATGGTTGAGCCGGCTGTCGAACGATAACGCGCAAGGCGAGTATTACCTGACCGACATCGTCGGCATGGCCGTCGAAGCGGGGGTGACGATCCGCACCGCGCAGCCCGATGAGGCTTGGGAAGTCCTTGGGGTGAACAGCAAGGTGCAGCTCGCGGAACTCGAACGGGTGGCGCAACGCCGCATTGCCGAACGTTTGCTCGAACAAGGCGTGCGCCTCGCCGACCCGGCGCGGCTCGACGTCCGCGGCGAGCTGCGCTGCGGCCGGGATGTGTTCATCGACGTCAATTGCGTTTTCGAAGGCGAAGTGGTCCTCGAGGAGGCCGTCGAAATCGCCTCGACCTGCGTGATCAAGAATGCCCGCATCGGTGCCGGTAGCCGCGTCGCACCGTTTAGCCACATCGAGGACGCCGTCGTCGGACCCGATGGCGTGATCGGCCCGTTCGCGCGGCTGCGTCCGGGTACTGAACTGGCGGCCGGCGTACACATCGGCAACTTCGTCGAACTCAAGAACAGCCGCTTTGCGGCCAATTCCAAAGCCAATCACCTGGCTTATGTCGGCGACGCCATTGTCGGAAGCCGGGTCAATATCGGCGCCGGAACAATCACCTGCAATTATGACGGCGCCAACAAATTCAAGACGGTGATCGAAGACGACGCCTTCATCGGTTCCGATACCCAGCTCGTCGCGCCGGTGACCGTCGGCCGCGGAGCGACACTGGGCGCCGGAACTACGCTGACCAAGGACGCCCCGCCTGACGCGTTGACCATCTCACGTGCCAAACAAGTGACCATTCCCGGCTGGAAACGGCCGCAAAAACCGAAAAAGTGACAGACTATGTGTGGCATCGTTGCCGCGGTCGCTGACCGCAATATCGTTCCGGTTCTTCTCGAAGGCCTGCGCAAGCTGGAATACCGCGGATACGATTCCGCCGGTCTGGCGCTGATCAACGGCACCGGCTTGCATCGGCTGCGCGCGGTCGGCCGCGTCGCCGAGCTGGCCGCGCAAGTCGACGGTTCGCAGGCTGCCGGCAACACCGGCATCGCCCATACCCGCTGGGCAACGCACGGCATTCCTTGCGAACGCAACGCCCATCCGCACATCTCCGACGGCCTGGCGGTAGTGCACAACGGGATCATCGAAAACCACGAGCTCCTGCGCGCACAGCTGAAAGCGGCCGGTTACCAATTCACCTCCGACACCGATACGGAAGTGATCGCCCATCTGATCGCCTACCAGTTGGAATCCGAGAACGACTTCCTGACCGCCGTCCGCCAGGCGATCGGACAGTTGCAGGGCGCCTACGCCATCGCCGTGTTGCGCGAGATCGACCCGAGTCGCATCGTCGTCGCCCGCGAGGGAGCGCCATTGTTGCTCGGCCTGCGCGACGACGGCTGTTACGCCGCTTCCGACGCCTCGGCGCTGATCCAGGTCACCCGCCGGATGGTGTACCTGGAAAACGGCGATTGCGCCGAACTGCGCGGCACCGGCTATCGCATCGTCCGGGTCGATGGCACGCCGATCGAACGTCCCGAAACCGAGTCGCACCTTTCGGCCGACGCCATCGAACTCGGACAATACCGCCATTACATGCAGAAGGAAATT